>CAMCNQ010000005.1 GCA_945875955.1 Limnohabitans sp. Rim8
CAGTGCTGGCGCGTCTCGCCTGGGCCTGACTTCATGCTGGTGGTGCAGTCTCGCGACATGCCGCACTACCTGGCCACCAGCCAGGCGCTGTTCACGCAAGACGCCAATGTGCGCAATGTGAAAGCGTTTTTTGCCACCAAGCGGGCCAAATTCACAACGGCTTGGCCGCTGACAAAGCCCTCCCTCACCTCAGCCTGACGGCATGCGATTGACACCGCCTGACCGTATGGTTTTGTCACCCTTTGACCGCGTGTTTTTGTCACGGTCTGACCTCGTGCTTTTGTAGGAGCTTGCCTGCAAGCGATGTTTGCCGTTCGTGGGTGGATGATTCGCCAGCAGGCTGGCTCCTACACTCTTGGATTCAGACCTCACACTTCGCAGACCCAAATTTTATTTACGGAGCGCCTTTGGGGACTTTCTGCGGCCTCTTCCAATTGGCAATGCTCAACAGCGTGCCGCGCGCCACACTGAGGGCTCCTGGTGCGGTGCTTTTGGTGATGGTGGAGCCGCCGCCTACGGTGCCGCCTGCGCCAATGGTGATCGGGGCCACCAGCACACAGTTGCTGCCGATGTGCACGTCGGCCTCGATCACAGTGCGGTGCTTGTTGGCCCCGTCGTAGTTGGCGGTGATGCTGCCCGCGCCGTAGTTGACGCGTTCGCCCACGGTGGCGTCGCCCAAATAGGCGAGGTGGTTGGCTTTGGCTCCCTTGGCCATGGTGGTGTTTTTGACCTCGACAAAGTTGCCAATGTGCACTTCGGCCGCCAGTTGCGCGCCGGGGCGCAGGCGGGCAAAGGGGCCGATCAGCGCACCCTCGCCCACGCTGACTCCGAGCTGTTCGCCATCGATGTGGGTGAAGGGGTGGATGACCGCACCGGCGGCGATGGTGCAGTTGGCGATCACGCAGTTGGCCCCTACACGCACGCCCTCACCCAGACTGACCCGGCCTTGAAACACGCAGTTGACATCGATCTCCACGTCTTGGCCGCAGTCGAGGTGGCCGCGCAAGTCAAAGCGGGCCGGGTCTTGCAGGCGCACACCCTGCACCATCAGCGCGTGGGCTTGGCGCAATTGGTGGGCGCGCTCCAGCTCGGCCAGCTGCACCGGGCTGTTGATGCCCGCCACCTGCAGCGCATCGGTGATTTTGTGCGCCACCACCTCGACACCGTTGGCCACGGCCATTTTCACAATGTCGGTCAGGTAGTACTCGCCTTGGGCGTTTTGGTTGTTCAGGCGCGCCAACCAGGGTTTGAGCAGGCGCGCGGGCACGGCCATGATGCCGCTGTAAACCTCAGAGATTTGCCGCTGCGCTTCGCTGGCGTCTTTGTGCTCAACGATGGCCTGGACCGACTCGCCCTCACGCACGATGCGGCCGTAACCCATGGGGTCAACCATGTCGAGGGTCAGCAGCGCCAGTTGTTGGCCGCCGCACTGGGCGATCAGGGCTTGCAAGGTGTCGGCCTGGGTCAAGGGCACGTCGCCCGACAACACCACCACCACCCCATCGTCGGCCAAGGCCGGCACCGCTTGCTGCACGGCGTGGCCTGTGCCCAACTGGGGTTCTTGACGCACACACTGCACCGCCAGTAACTGCCCAGAGGCCAATACCAAGGGCTCGACCTGGTCGGCCCCATGGCCGGTGACGACCACCGCCGAGCGGGCGTTCAGCTGTGCCGCTGTGTTGAGCACGTGCTGCACCAAGGGCACACCCGCCAAGCGCTGCAACACCTTGGGCAAGCGGCTTTTCATGCGCGTGCCTTTGCCTGCGGCCATGATGACGACGTCTATGGGAAAAGGGGGGGTCAAACGCATGGGCTTCTTTCAAGTGCAAGCCCGCTCAATGGGCTTGGCATACAGACAAGGATTATCGCCAGACTCGCAAACCACCTCGCCTTTCAAAATGTCCCCCGACGGTGCCGGGGCTGACAACGCTGTGGCGTGCCCGGCTGAGTTCTTGTGTTTCAGGCGGTAATGGCCTGCTGTCATGCCCGATTTTTTAGCTTCAGTCATGGAGAACTTGACCAGAACTCCCGGCCTTCACGGCCGGATAAAGCCCCGCGACTGCAGTCGAAACCAAGAGGGAATTAACAAAAAGAGGACAATCGTCGAAATTGGAATTTTGCAGCTTGCGGCAAAGCCGATGCCCTGTCCATCCATTGCGGAGCCTTGAATGCGATTTTTTCCTTGGACGATGGCCCTTTTCTTCTTGACTTGTCTTTTGGCCAGTTGTGGCGGTGGTGGTGGTACTGCAAACACAGTGCGCACGCCTGTCCAAGCGAGTTGCGATTCGACCTTGCTGTACGCTGCCCCGAACCTCTCAGGCTTGGGCATTCCTGACAACGATGCAACCGGGATCACCTTGACTTGGGACAACCAGGCCTGCGCGCTGCAATCGGTTGTGTCTGCGACTTTGGACATTTGTTTGAACCATCCAAAACCCAGTGATTTGGTCTGGACGATCACCTCGCCCGCATCTGAAACACCGAGAGACATCACAGCCCCAATTAATTCGAGCGCAAGCAGTGACGATTGCGATGCGGGTGCGCGAAAATTGCAACGCATTGATCTTCTGAACTTTTTCCCATCTGGCATCACCACGCTTGGCAGGTGGTCACTCAAAGTCAAAGACGAGCTGCCCGGCGACGTCGGCACTCTGATTCAATGGCGCGTCAACATCCAAGGATTCCAATGAACCGCAAATGGTGGCTTGTACTGAGCTTGTTGCTGTTGCAAGGCTGCAGCGCCATCAAGCTCGGGTATCAGCAATTGCCCACCTTGTCTTACTGGTGGCTGGACAGCGCCGTGGATTTTGACGATGCCCAAGCCATCGCCTCCAAAGACGCGCTGAGCCGACTGCACAACTGGCACCGCAAGAACGAATTGGTGACTTATGCAGACTGGCTGGGCCGCAACGCGCAAGCCAGTCAAGGCGATGTGGACAGCGCGCAGGTGTGCCAGGAATGGACAGAAGTGCAATCGGGCATGGCGCGCTTGATGAAGCAAACACTGGCGCTGGTCACGCCTGTGGCACAGCAATTGGGACCCCGCCAGATCAATCACCTGGCGCTGCACTTTGAGGCGAAAAACGAAGACTGGGAAAAGGAATGGTTGCAAGGTTCAAGCAGCGAGCGCCTGAAGCGGCGGCTGGACAAATTGCTGGCCCGCTACAACGATTTTTATGGTGAATTGACCCCCTCACAAGTGACCATGGTGCGCCAGCATCTTGAGCAATCGGCATGGTCCCCCGAATGGGGCCGTCAAGACCGCCAGCGGCGCCAGCAAGATTTGCTGGCCAGCTTGCAGCGCATTTCACAATCCCAGATGACGCCCGCTCAAGCCGAGTCCTTGCTGGCAGGGGTTGGGCAGCGCTGGCTCATGCCCAAGGATGCGGCCGGCAAAGAAATGATGCCGTCCATGGCACGGCAAGCCTGCAACAACCTGGCCCAACTGCACAACACCACCAGCCCAGAACAAAGGCAACGCGTCGCACGCAGAATCAAAGCTTACGAACGCGATCTGCGCAGCCTGGCACTGCCTTGAGCATTTGCCAAGCGGGACTCAGGTCAAGTCGGATTTGACAAGGCAGGCGTCATGGCCAGCCGGATGAAGGCATCCATACCTGCACCCATGCCCGGATCGACAGGGCATCTGCGCCTTCAACTTTGCAGTGCTTTCCACATGTCCATATCGCGCTCTGCGGTCCAGATGCGGGGGTTTTTGATACCGCTGGCTTCGTCGTAGGCGCGGGTCACGTCAAAGGGCAGGCAGTGTTCGTAAATGAACACATGACCAAAGATAGGGTCCATGCTTTTGCGGGTGTGGGCCATGGCGGCTTTCAGGTCCATTTTGCCGGCAACGGCTTCTTTGCCTGCCTGAAACAAGGTGTTCACCCAGAGCTGGGTGTAGTCCAGCGCTTTGTCCACGTTGGCATGGCCCTTCATGGCCTCGCCACGACCGGGCACGATGAACTCGGCTTTCAGCGCGCGCAGGGCTTCCAAGGTGGCGGGCCACTCTTCGAGTTGGGCGTCACCGGTGTAGACACCGGCTTCGTATTCAACCAGGTCGCCCGAGAACAGCACTTTTTCTTCCTCAACCCAGGCGATGGTGTCGCCGCGCGTGTGGCCAGGACCGGGGTGCCAGATTTGCACCACCACGCCCCCCAGGTTGATGCTGAGCTTGCCGGGCACTTCGCCCCGGGTGGGGTTGCCGCCGCCCACCACCATGGTGGGCCAGGTCAGCCCGGGGATGCTGTCGGCGCCACGGAACAAGCGCGGAAAACGTTCCATTTCGCTTTTCATGTCTTGCGCGCCGCGTTCCTTGATCAGGTCCAAAGTGCCTTCGCTGGCGATGATTTCGGTCGCGCCTTCGGCCGCATAAGCGTAAGCGCCCAACACGCGCACGGCGTGGTAATGGGTCAAGAGCACGTACTTGATGGGCAGGTCGCTGACGGTGCGGATTTTTTGAATCAGGTCTTGGGCCATGGCCGGTGTGGCCGTCGCGTCGCTGACCAAGATGAACCGGTCACCAATGATGACCCCCGAATTGGGGTCGCCCTCTGCGGTATAGGCCCAGCAGTGTTGGCTGAGTTGCTCAAAGGTGATCTTTTTTTCGCTCAGGTCGGCTTGGCTGGCGAAGGCTTTGGTGGGGGCTTTGGTGGGGGCTTTGGTCATGAAAACATCTCCGTTCAATGAATGCGGCGATTTTACCTAAACGAAATGCGTTACGCATTGGTAAATCACACCCGAGACCAAAAAGTCCATGCAAGAGGCTTTTTTATCGGAAAGAAAACACCCCAACTGACCAGACGGGCGGATTGGCCGAGTCCGGCTTTTCGCTGCGGCAAAACCCGGCTGTACGGGTCACTGCGCCATGCTTGCAAGACTCAACCCAGGCCTTTTTCAAGCATGGTGATCACCTCTTCGGCAAAGGCGGCGTAGCTGATGGGGCCGCCCGGGCGCAGCCAGGTGAAGGTCCAGTTGATCATGCCCAGCAGCATCATGGTCAGGGCGGTCTGGTTGGTGGGGGTCAGCCGTTCGGGATAGGCCCGCTTCATGAAGCGGGTCATGGCCGCCACGATGTCGCGTTGGCGGTTCAAGATCAGCTCTCTGGGTGCGATGTGTCCTTTGCCCAATTGCGCATCGGGCAGATCGCTCAAAAACTGGGTGTCGTTGAGCAAGGCCGCGTGCCGGGTGGCCGAGGTTTCGTACTCTTGCAAAAAAGCCCGCACCAGCTCGTGCAAAGCGGCGCGGTCATTCAGGTCTTTGCGTTGGGCTGTTGCCTCGGTCTGCGCAATCAGCGCCAGCAAGCGCTGGGTGTGGCGGTCCAGCAGGTCAAAAAGGATGGCCTCTTTGCTCTCGTAATAGTGGTAAAGCCGCGCCTTGGAGGTGCCGCAGGCGCTGGCGATTTCGTTCATGCTGGCGGCCGGGTAGCTGCGCTTTGCAAAGCATTCGGCGGCGATGTCCAAAATGGCATCGCGCTTGATGTCGTGGGTCGCTGATTTGGGTCGGGCCATGGCGTGAAAGGGCTAGGCTCAAACCGGCCAAACCACCCCGTTGTCGTTCAAGATCGCATCCAGCGGCTCGTCGTGGTCTTCGGGCTCCAAGTCGTCCACAAAACCCTGGGTGTAACCCAAACCCACCGTGAACGGCTTGGGTTGCAAGCTGGCCAGGGTGCGGTCGTAAAAACCCCCGCCATAGCCCAGTCGGTAGCCGCCCGTCCCATAGCCCACGCAGGGCACGAACAACAAGGTGGGCACAATCAGTTCGGTGTCTTTGGGCTTGGGGATGCCGTAGGCGTCCTCCTCCATCGGACAGCCGGGGTACCAGGTGTGGAAAGTGAGGGTTTTGTGCAGTTTGTTGACCACGGGCAAACCGATTTGGCGGCGCTGCGGCTCGCCATTTAACTCGCCGTCTTCCTTCCAGCGGTGCAGCACGGGCAGGGGGTCAAATTCGCCCTTGATGGGCCAGTAAGCCCCGATGACGGTGTCGGGACGGTCGAACAACCAGATGCGCATGACCCGTTGCAAGGCCTCGGCCCGCTCCAGGCGGTCTGGCAAATTCAACCTTGTCTCAATTAAGGCTTTTCTTAAGGCTTTCTTGGCTTGCGCTTTGTCCATAATCGACCCATGAAATTCATACCGATTCTGACACTGGTTTGTGTCTTGGCCACGACGGCCTTGTTGAGCACCCCAGTGCACGCCCAAAACAAGGGCGATGAGCTGATTTTGGACATGGGCCAGGCCTTCAAAAAAGGCGACAAAACCCGCTTGTCGGCGCTTTTGCCCCAAAGCCGAGGCCATGTGTTGGAGCCGCTGGCCGCTTATTGGGAAATGCGCGCCCGGTTGGAGATCGCACCCGTGTCTGAAATTCGCGGGTTTTTAAAAGACTTTGCCGGCACTTATTACGAAGACCGTTTGCGCAATGACTGGCTCTTGCAGTTGGGCAAAAAACGCGACTGGGCCACCTTCACAGCCGAATACCCACAGTACCGCATGCGGGACGACCGCGAACTGCGTTGCTATGCATTGGCCACCGAAGCCATGAACAGCAAATCCGATGTGACCGACGAGGCCAAGCGCCTTTGGTATGCCTTGCGCGAAGTCGACGATGGCTGCACCTATGTGGCCGAACATTTGCACGCGGGCAAAAAAATAAAGAGTCTGGACCTGTGGCGCAAAGCGCGTTTGGGCATGGACAACAACCGGCCTCGCGTGGCCCAAGCGGCAGTGGCCATTCAAGCGCCGCGTTTGGCCGAACAAATCACCCTGATCCATGCCGACCCCGAGCGCTACTTGGACAAACGCATACTCGCCATCACCCAAAACCGCAAAGAATTGGCGGTACTGGCCCTGATCCGTTTGGCGGCCAACCAACCCGACAAGGCCGCTGGGCTGCTGGACAAGCACTGGGCCCGGCAATTGAACGAAGAAGAGCGCAACTGGACCTGGGGCGTGATCGGCAAACAAGCCGCCCAAAAGTTGCAAGACAACGCCAGCCAATACTTTGGCAAAGTTGAAAAAGACAGTGACCTGAGCGACGACCTGCTGACGTGGAAAGTGCGTGCCGCCATTCGGCAAGGCAAGTGGCGTCAAGTGCTCACCGCCTCGCAAGCCATGAGCCCCGAGACCCGCCAAGAACCCACATGGGTTTATTGGCGAGCCCGGGCCATGCTGACCACGGCACAAAACGAAGCCCAACGCCAAGAAGCGCAAGAGTTGCTTCGCGGCATCGCCAGCGTGCGGGGCTTTTACGAGCAACTGGCGCTGGAAGAAATTGGACAGTCCATCACCCTCCCAAGCCGTCCCGTCCCGTTGGCACCGCAGGAAAAAGCCGCAGCACTGAACAACCCCGGCTTGCAGCGCGCTCTTTATGCCATTCGCATCGGTCTTCGGCCTGAGGGCGTGCGCGAGTGGAACTACAGCACCAACCTGCACACCCCAGGCGGCATGAACGACCGCGAACTGCTGGCCGCCGCCGATTTGGCCTGCCAACAAGAGGTCTGGGACCGCTGCATCAACACCAGTGATCGCACCAAAGAGACAATGGACTTCGAGCAGCGCTTTCCCATGCCCCTGCGCGAAATCGTGGTGCGCCGCGCGGGCGAGATCCGCCTGGACCCGGCCTATGTGTATGGCCTGATCCGCCAAGAAAGCCGCTTCATCATGGACGCTCGCTCGCATGTGGGCGCATCCGGTCTGATGCAGGTCATGCCGGCCACCGCCAAATGGACGGCCAAAAAAATCGGCCTGAACAACTTCACCCCCGATCAAATCAACGACCGCGAGGTGAACGTGGCCATTGGCACGGGCTACCTGAAACTGGTGCTGGACGACTTTGAAGGCTCCATGCCCATGGCCACCGCCGCCTACAACGCCGGGCCCAGCCGACCGCGCAACTGGCGCAACGGCCCCCAACTCGAGGCGGCCATCTGGGCCGAGAACATCCCGTTTTTGGAAACCCGCGATTATGTGAAAAAAGTGCTGTCCAACACCACCAATTACGCCGCCATCTTGACGCGTCAGCCGCAGTCGCTCAAAGCGCGCTTGGGTCAGGTGGGGCCGCGCAACTCGCCCGTTGCCGAGGTGAACAAAGATTTGCCTTGAACTGCATTTTTCTTTCCCTGCAAGGGTTTGCCTGCAAGCGATAGCCGCCTTGCAAGCCAACCTCCAGCGCCAGCAGGCTGGCTCCTAGAAAATCTCGGCACGGCATGCGACAGCGCTGCGGAACCCTTGACTTGCAGAGCCTGTCTGCAAGCGTGAGGCCAGCGCACACCTCACCCACCACCCACGGGGCAAGCTTGTGCTTAAAAACGGCTCAAGCCGGCCCCAGCAGCCCATCCAAATTGGCCTTTATTTTTTCCTCAATTTTGGCGCTGTAGGCCCCGAGCAAAAAACCCAGCTTGATCTTCAGGTCGAAGCGGGTGTCACTCAGGGTCAATTCACCACTCACGCCACTGCGTTCAAAGCGCATGCAGTCCACCGCCTCGCCTGGCTCTGATGTGCAGCGCATGCCCCATTCTTGTTCTGCTTGCTCGCGCCAACGCTGCGCCACCTGGCGTGCGCCGTCCAGGCCCAAGCGGTGTTCGCGTTGGATGTGCAATTCAGGCATGTGGCTCTTTCTGCAGGCCTTGAGTGGTGGGTGGGGCCGACAACTGGGCATCTAAAACCACCTCCACCAAGCAGTCGTAAAACACCGGCGCACGGCCCAAGTCGGTCAGGTGTTGGCTGGTCAGCTGGTTGACGTTGGTGCCTTGCAGGCCCAGTTTGCGCCACCAAATGCCCAGGCCATTGACCACACCGGGGCGGGCGCGTTGGTTGAGCCTCGCCTTGCAGTGGTAAGTACCCCTGTCGTTGAAGACCTTGACCACGACACCATCGGCAATGCCACGAGCGGCGGCGTCTTGCGGATGCATCTCCAACACCGGTTCGGCCTCAATGTCGCGCAGGCTTTTGACGTTGACAAAGCTGGAGTTCAAAAAGTGGCGCGCCGGTGGCGAAATCATGGCCAAGGGGTAGCGCCCACCGGGTGTGGCCACCTCGTAATTGGGCAGGTGGTCGGGCAAGCCGTCCAGGCCTTGGTCGACCAGGCGTTGGCTGAAAAATTCACAGCGCCCCGATGGCGTGGGAAAGCCCCCTTGCGCAAAGGGCGCATCGGGCAAGTTCAGGCTGACAAAACCCTTGGCCAGCAATTGGGCAAAGTCTTGTTCATCGCCAATGGCTTGGCGGCAAAGACTTTGGTCGTCTTCTGAAAAGCAGAGATCGTCAAACCCCATGCGCTGGGCCAAGCCCCTGAAAATGTCGGTGTTGGTGCGGGCCTGCCCCACCGGGGCAATCGCAGGCCGGTTGAGCAGCACATCGGTGTGGCCATAGCTGGTGTGGATGTCCCAATGCTCCAACTGGGTGGTGGCGGGCAAGATGAAGTCGGCGTAGTCGGCGGTATCGGTCTGAAAATGCTCCAGCACCACGGTGAACAGGTCCTCACGGGCAAAGCCCTGCACCACCTTGCCCGACTCTGGCGCGACGGCCACCGGGTTGCTGTTGTAGACGATCAGGGCTTGGACCTGGGGGCCAAACTTGGCCGAAGACGGGCGCAGCAAATCGTCTCCAATGGTGGTCATGTTGAGGGTGCGCGGGCGTCTGTCGCCCAGCAAGTCTGGGCGCTGCAAAGCGGCCCGGCGCACCGAAAAATGCCCCGAACTGCTGAGCAAAACGCCCCCGGCGCGGTGACGCCAAGCGCCGTTGAGCGCGGGCAGGCAGGCGATGGCGCGCACCGCGTTGCCGCCGCCGCGCACCCGCTGCATGCCGTAGTTCAGGCGAATCGACGCGGGCTGGGTGTTGGCCCAATCGCGCGCCAGTTGCACAATTTGCGCCACCGGCACGCCACACACCTGAGCCGCCCTTTCGGGGGGCCACTGCAAAGCCCGCTCGCGCAATGCCGGCCAGCCCAAGGTGTAGCGGTCGATGTAATCCTGGTCCAGCCAGCCATGCACGACCATTTCGTGCATCAGTGCCAGCGCCAGCGCCGCGTCGGTGCCTGGACGCAAGGCGATGTGCTCATGGCATTTTTCGGCGGTTTCGGTTTTGCGCGGGTCAATGCACACCAGCTTGGCGCCTCGGCGCTTGGCCTCTTGCGCCAAGCGCCAAAAATGCAGGCTGGAGCCAATCGCGTTGCTGCCCCAAATCACAATGAGTTGGGATTCGGCAAAAAATTCGAGCTTCATGCCGACCTTGTTGCCCAGGGTCTGCACCAAGGCCTCGCCACCGGCCGAAGAACAAATGGTGCGGTCCAGCAGCGACGCGCCCAATTGGTGGAAGAACCGCGCCGCTATCGATTCGCTTTGCACCAGCCCCATGGTGCCCGCATAGCTGTAGGGCAAGATGGCCTGCGGATAGCGCGCAGCAATGGCTTTGAGGCGCGTGGCAATCTCATCCAAGGCCGCGTCCCAGCTGACCGGCTCAAATTGGCCAGCGCCTTTGGGGCCCACCCGCCGCAAAGGCTGGGTCAAGCGCTCGGGGTGGTAGGTACGCTCGGTGTAGCGCGCGACCTTGGTGCACAGCACGCCATCGGTGGGCGGGTGCGCGGGATTGCCCTGGACCTTGACCGCCCGCCCATTTTCAACCGTGGTGACCAGGGCGCAGGTGTCTGGGCAATCGTGGGGGCAGGCCCCCAGAACGGTGGCGTTCAACGGTTCAAGGGTTTGGTTCATGGTGGCGGGTCCGGGTCGTCAAGGTCTTGCTGGATTGTCCTATACCCCCTGCCCCGTTGGGGACCTGGGCCCACTCAGCGCACGCGCTGACCCGCCACGCACAGCCCCGAAACCGCCTCGCCCCGTTGCCAGCAGGGGCTGGCGGTACGGTCGTCGCGCTCAGGTATCCCGTCCATGCGCAGTTTCGCCACCCGGGTGTCCATTTGGCGCACGCCTTGTTTGTCGAGCACCAAGCGCAGGACCCAGCCTTTGCGTTGATTGTCGTTGTCGGTTTCCTTCATCACAAAGTTGCCCACGCTGTAAATCACGGGCTTGCCTTGGATGTATTCAATGTCTTGCGTCACATGGGGGTGGCCGCCAATCACGGCATCGGCCCCGGCCTCGACCATCAGGCGGGCCAGCTGACGTTGGCGCGCATTGGCCACCGGCTCGTTTTCCCAGCCCCAATGCATGATGGGGATCACCAAATCCGCCTGGTGCACTTGGCGCGCGCGGCGAATGTCGTCAACCACCTGTTCGTCTTCGCTCCAGGCCACGCCCGGCGCGTCGTGGTCGGCTTCAAAACTGCGCGGCATGAACTCGTTGTAGCTCAGCAGAGCGATGCGCAAGCCATGGCGCTCCACCAGCCATGGGGCATGGGCCTGGGCCAAATTGTGCCCACCGCCCACGCTGGCCAACCCCGCCTGCTTGAGCAGGCCCAGCATTTGCGCAAAGGCCTCACGCCCAAAATCTCCAGAGTGGTTGTTGGCCAAGGCCATGGCGTCAAAGTGCTTCTTGAGCACGGGCAAGACGCGCGGGTGGGCTCGAAAGCTGAAGTTTTTAGACCCCGCTTGGCCGATGGTGGCCACCACGCATTCGAGGTTGGCCACCCGCACATCGGCAGCGGCCAACAGGTCGGCAAAATCGGCAAACGGGTCGCCGCCTTGAGCGATCAAGGCCCCGGCGTCATCGTCGAGCACGGTGTCCCCCACAAACACCAGACTGACGGGTTTTTCAAGCATGGGCATTGGCTGGGCCCAGGCCAAGCCCCCGGCACAAAAGACGAAAAAGGCCAACAAGGCCAGCAGCTGCTTTTTCATGGCGTCGCCCCCTCAAGGCTGCAGCTGTAAATCAACTCGCGCTCCAATGGCCCCGCATAAAGGTGGTGTTGCCCGGTAAGGGCCAGCGCTTGGGCCGCTTGGGGTACCGGGTAAGGCGGCAGGTATTTGGCTTGGTGGATCAGCAGGGGTTGGGGCGTGTCGTCCAGGTAAGCATAAAGCGAGATGCGCTCAATGCGCTTGGCATCGCCCACCATGACCGGCTTGAACCAAAACCGGCCACCGATGTCCACCGAGGGCACGCTGTAGGGCTCGCTCACAGGCCTGGCCAACACCGTTTGCGTGGCACCCGCATAAGTGACCTGACAGGTCAAAAGCGGCGCAAGCGGATTTGCCACGGCAACACTGGCGAAAACCGCGACAACGGTGAGGCCCAAAGTGCTCAGAAATGCACGCGAGGGCCTGAAGCGGTTTAAAAGAGGCATTTTGGGGCTCCCAATTCGTGGCCTGATTTTGCACCCGCGTCGCTGGTCCCAGCGCCACACCGGAACATTGCCAAACTGGGGTTGGCAAGTTTTACCCAGTCCCGCTAGACTGTAGGCATGAAAATCATCGACACCATCCTCACCGACGCGGCCAGCATCGCGGCCATTCGCAAAGACATCCATGCCCACCCCGAGCTGTGCTTTCAAGAAGTGCGCACGGCCGATGTGGTGGCCAAGCAGTTGACCGACTGGGGCATTCCCATCCACCGGGGCATGGGCACCACGGGCGTGGTGGGCATCGTGCACGGGCGCGACGGCGGTGCTTGCGGCCGTGGCATTGGCCTGCGTGCCGACATCGACGCCCTGCCCATGCAAGAGTTCAACACCTTTGCCCACGCCAGCCAACACCAAGGCAAGATGCACGCCTGCGGCCACGATGGCCACACGGCCATGTTGTTGGCAGCGGCCAAACATTTCGCCAAACACCGCGACTTTGATGGCACGGTCTATTTGATTTTCCAACCGGCCGAAGAAGGCGGTGGCGGTGCCCGTGAAATGATCAAGGACGGGCTGTTCACCCAATTTCCCATGCAAGCGGTGTTTGGCATGCACAACTGGCCCGGTGCGCCAGTGGGCACTTTTGCCGTCAGCGCAGGGCCCGTGATGGCGTCGAGCAACGAGTTCAAAATCGTCATCCGGGGCAAAGGCAGCCATGCCGCTTTGCCGCACAACGGCATCGACCCGGTGCCCATCGCTTGCCAATTGGTGCAGGGCTTTCAGACCATCATCACGCGCAACAAAAAACCGGTGGATGCGGGCGTGATTTCTGTGACCATGATCCATGCGGGTGAAGCCACCAACGTGGTGCCCGATTCCTGCGAATTGCAGGGCACGGTGCGCACCTTCAGCATCGAGGTGCTCGACCTGATCGAGTCGCGCATGCAGCAAGTGGCGCAATCGATCTGCGAGGCCTTCGGCGCGCAATGCGAATTTGAATTCCACCGCAACTACCCGCCCACCATCAACAGCGCCCCAGAGGCTGAATTCGCCCGCCAGATCATGGGCGGCATTGTGGGTGCCGACAATGTGTTTGATCAAGAACCCACCATGGGCGCGGAAGACTTCTCTTACATGCTGCAGGCCAAACCGGGCGCGTATGTGTTCATCAGCAACGGCGACGGCGCGCACCGCGAAATGGGCCACGGCGGCGGCCCCTGCACCTTGCACAACCCCAGCTACGATTTCAACGACGACCTGATTCCATTGGGCGGCACCTATTGGGTGGAGTTGGCCACGCAATGGCTGGCCAAGCCGACACAAACCGCCTGAAAGAGCCCCTTGCATGTCCGATATTCAAAGTGGCTTTTCCAGCAGCTATGCCCAGGCTCGAGAAAAATTCCTGAACGCGGTCCAAAACGTCGGCTTGGCGGTGGACTCTTACATCCATCCCCTGAAAGGCCGTGACGGCGAAGCCCTGGCCATGGACGTGGTTTTGGATGGCTCGCCCGACGCCCAGCGCCTGCTCATCGTCAGCAGCGCCTGCCATGGCGTCGAGGGCTATTGCGGCTCGGGTGTGCAAGTGCATGCTTTGTCCAACAGCGCTTGGCGTGCCGCCTGCAAGGCGCAAGGCTTGGCCGTGCTCTACATCCATGCCCTCAACCCGCACGGTTTTTCACATGTGCGGCGCGTGACCCATGAAAACGTGGACATCAACCGCAATTTCCAGGACTTCAACCAAGCCTTGCCGGACAACCCGGCTTACCGCGAAATCCAGCCCCTTTTGCTGCCCGACGTCTGGCCTCCCGATGCGGCCAACGCGCAAGCCACTGCGCAATACATCGCCGAGCGCGGCATGAAGGCCTTTCAAGCGGCCATCACCAGGGGTCAACACGAATTTCCAGACGGTTTGTTTTTTGGTGGAAAGGCTCCTACTTGGAGCAACCTGACTTTGCGCCAAGTGCTGCAAAAATACGGCCAACAATGCCAGCATCTGGCTTGGATCGACCTGCACACCGGCTTGGGCCCCAGCGGCGTGGGCGAGCGCATTTTTGCCTGTGCCGATGACGCGGCCGCCTTCGCCCGTGCCAAGGCCTGGTGGGGTCAGGGCATCACCTCGATCTACGACGGCTCGTCCACCTCGGCATTCCTGACTGGCCTGATGTGGATGGCGGCATACCAAGAATGCCCTCAGGCCCAATACACCGGCATAGCCATGGAGTACGGCACCCAGACGCAGGACAAGGTCATGCACGCCTTGCGCGGCGACCACTGGCTCCACCTGCATCCCCAGGCGCCAGAAGCTTTGCGCCAGCGCATCAAGCAAGACCTGATGGACGCTTTTTACGTCGACACGGACGAGTGGCGTCGCCAGATCATCGACCAGGCCATGCAGGCCATGCACCAAACCGCGACCGGTTTGGCCCCTGCATGAGCACCCCCAAAATTCTCGTGCTGGGTGGCAGTGGTTTCATTGGCAGCCAAATTTGCGAACAACTGACCCGCTTGGGCTGGCACATCACCGTGCCCACCCGCCACGCTTTGAACGCCGCCCACGTGCAAAGTTTGCCAGGCCTCACGGTCATCGAGGCCTCGGTGCACAACAGCACCGACCTGGCGCGGCTGATGCCCGGGCACGATGCGGTGGTCAATTTGGTGGCCGTGCTGCACGGCAACGAGGCGCGGTTTGAACACGTGCATGTCGAGTTGCCCGGCAAAATCGCCAGCGCCATGAAAAAAGCCGGGGTCCAACGCTTGGTGCATGTCAGTGCCTTGGGCGCCGACGCGCAAGGCCCCTCCCTGTACCAGCGCAGCAAATTCCAGGGTGAGACGGTTTTGCACAACGCCGACCTGGGCTTGACTGTCTTGCGCCCCAGCGTGGTTTTCGGTGCCGGTGACCATTTTTTAAACCTCTTTGCCGACCTGCAATCGGTGCTGCCCTTCATGCCCTTGGCTGGTTCCGACACCCG
This sequence comes from Limnohabitans sp. Rim8, assembly GCA_945875955.1. GTDB lineage: Bacteria > Pseudomonadota > Gammaproteobacteria > Burkholderiales > Burkholderiaceae_C > Limnohabitans_A. The sequence goes on from CAMCNQ010000005.1 coordinate 15,191, forward strand.
CTTTCAACCCGTCTGGGTGGGTGATGTGGCGCGGGCCGTGGTGGCTTGCCTGCAAAACCCGGACAGCGTCGGTCAAACCTATGAGCTGTGTGGCCCCGAGGTCTTGAGCTTGGGCCAGCTGGTCCACTTGGCTGGTCAATGGGCGGGGGTGAACCATGGCCAAGGCCGCCCTGTGATCGGCTTGCCCCACTGGGTGGGCTGGTTGCAGGCCTTGGCCATGGAGCTGGCCCCTGGCGAGCCGCTGATGAGCCGAGACAACCTGGCATCCATGCAAGTGGACAACGTGGCTACCGGCAAACGGCCAGGTTTGCAGGCCTTGGGCATTGACCCGGCGCCAGCGGCCGGGGTGGCGCCGGCTTACCTCGGCCGCCGCGGGCCGCGCAGCAAAATGGACATTTGGCGCGCACACGCGGGCCGCTGAACCTGTTTTGCCCGCTCCCTTCTCGCTAAGATGGAGGCCTGATCCACGGGAGAACACATGCTCAAGCTCTATATTGCCAATAAAAATTACTCCTCTTGGTCTATGCGGCCATGGGTGATGCTGCGCCAAGCGGGCATTGATTTTGAAGAGGTCTATGTCCGTTTTGACAGCTTTGATGCCGGCTCACAGTTCAAGACCCGCATCCAATCGGTCAACCCGGTGGGCAAAGTGCCGGTGTTGCTGCATGACGCACTGGCGATTTGGGACACCTTGGCCATTGCCGAGTATGTGGCCGAGCAGTTTCCTGAAAAAAACCTCTGGCCTTCTGAGCGCACCGCACGCGCCAGAGCGCGCAGCGTTTGCGCCGAAATGCACAGCGGTTTTGGCGGTCTGCGCAGCGCTTGCCCCATGAACATCGAGGCCCATTTGCCCGACATCGGTGCACTGGCCTTGCGCGACAAGCCTGCGGTGCGCGCTGATTTGGCACGCATTTGCAACCTCTGGAGCGATTTGTTGCAAGCGCACGGCGGCCCCCTGTTGTTTGGCGCTTTCAGCGTGGCCGACGCCTTCTTCGCGCCGGTGGTGATGCGCCTGAAAACCTATGCCCTGCCAGTGCCTGCCGAGGTGCAAGCCTATATGGACCGGGTGTGCGCCTTGCCTGGGGTGAAGGCCTGGGTCAGCGATGCGCTGGCGGAAAAAGACTTCGTCGACTTCGAAGAGCCTTTTCGCATCGCCCCTTGAAGGCCCAGCCAGCATGAAAATCTTCGCCGTTGGCGGTGCCGTGCGCGATGCCCTGCTGGGCCTGACCGTGCATGACCGCGACTGGGTGGTGGTGGGCAGCACACCCGAAGCCATGGCGGCGCTGAAATTCACCCCGGTGGGCAAAGATTTCCCGGTGTTTTTGCACCCCCAAACCGCCGAAGAATATGCCCTGGCCCGCACCGAGCGCAAAACCGCTCGGGGCTACAAAGGCTTTGCGGTACAGGCCGACCCCAGCGTCAGCTTGGAAGAAGACCTGGCTCGGCGCGACTTGACCATCAACGCCATGGCCCTGCCCGAGGCCATGGCCGCGGCCTTGGGTGACCCGGCACAAACACCTGCGCATTGGCGTCACGAAGTCATTGACCCTTGGGGCGGCATGGCGGATTTGCAAGCCAAGCAGCTGCGCCATGTGACGCCCGCCTTTGCCGAAGACCCGGTGCGCATTTTGCGCGTGGCCCGCTTTGCGGCGCGCTTTACACAGTTTGAGGTCGCCCCCGACACCCTGGCCTTGATGCAAGCCATGGTTAAAGAGGGCGAGGTGGACCATCTGGTGCCCGAGCGGGTTTGGCAAGAGCTGGCCAAAGGCCTGATGAGCGAAAAACCGTCGCGCATGCTGCAGGTGCTGCGCGCTTGCGGGGCTTTACAGGTCTTGCTGCCCGAGCTGGACCGCCTATGGGGCGTGCCCCAACGCGCCGATTACCACCCCGAGGTGGACACCGGTGCCCACATGCTGCTGGTGATGGACATGTGCGCCCGCCTGAACGCCCCCTTGTCGGTGCGCGTGGCGTGTTTGCTGCACGACTTGGGCAAAGGCAGCACACCTGCCGACGTGCTGCCGCGCCACACTGGCCATGAAGGCCGCAGCGTGAAACTCCTGCAAAAACTGTGCGCGCGCTTGCGCGTGCCCAGCGACTGCAAAGAACTGGCCGAGGTGGTGGCGAAAGAGCACGGCAACATCCACCGCAGCGCCGATTTGGGTGCCGAGGCCGTGATGCGCTTGCTCGAGCGCTGCGATGCCGTGCGCCAACCCCAGCGTTTTGTTCGGGTGCTGCAAGCCTGCGAATGCGATGCGCGCGGCCGACTGGGGCTTGAAGACAAGCCCTATGCGCCAGCGGCCCGGCTGCTGCAAGCCATGCAAGCGGCGCTGTCTGTCCAAACAGCACCGATTGCCCAAGCAGCGACCCAGGCAGGTTTAATGGGCCCTCTGATTGGCGCGCAGATCACTCAAGCGCGGGTCCAAGCCATACGGGAGATCTGGCACGCAGCCGGTCCAGCACCATGATTCCCGCGCAAAGGTGTAAGCCCTGGAATTCGGTCACCCCAGACTTGATCGGGTGTTCGTGCTGGTTCATAGAGGTCTATGAAAGCAGTTCGGTATGACAGGGCCAAATGGTCATACACCAGCCCATTTCACAGGTGAGAACGCGTCCAGTCGGCGATGTCTTGGGCGGTGCGAAAGGCCCCGGCCTGGCGGGCGACTTCTTTGCCCCCCACGAACAAGGCCAAGCTGGGGATGCTGCGGATGTTGAAGCGGGCCGCCAGCGCCTGCGCCTCTTCGGTGTTGAGTTTGGCCACCCGCACATGGGGTTCTAACAAAGCGGCGGCTTGCTCGTAGGCGGGTGCCATCATGCGGCAGGGGCCACACCAAGGGGCCCAAAAATCCACCAGCACGGGCAAATGGCTGCGGCCAATGTGTTTGTCAAAACTGCTGGCGTCCAGCGCCAGCGGATGACCGTCAAAAAGGGCTTGATGGCACTGTCCACAATCGGGCGCTTGGCTCAGATCGGCCTCACGCACGCGGTTGGTGGTGTGGCAATGCGGACAAACAATGTGCAAGGCTTGTGCAGAATCGGTCATGAAATCCCCTTTGTTTCAAAACCACTTGGGGGTCATTTTCTGCGAATCAAGGCCCTGCCTTATTCACCCCTGTCCACCAACAAAACGGGAGAAATAAGGGGGAAGTGAATCAGCGCGCTGGTGGACGGCGAGGCGCCATCGGGGCACGCCCTGCCAGGTGACGGAAGCTGATGCGGCCCTTGCTCAAATCATAGGGCGAGAGCTCAAGTGTCACGCGGTCACCGGCCAAAATGCGGATGTGGTTCTTGCGCATCTTGCCCGCGGAATAGGCGATCAATTGGTGACCGTTGTCCAGCGTCACCCGAAAGCGGGTATCGGGCAACACTTCGTTGACCACACCCATCAGTTCAATCAGTTCTTCTTTAGCCATTTAAAACGTCTTTCTCAAAGCAGAATCGGTTTGCAAGTCTGGCGCTCCACCCACAAAACGCCTTCGTTGAGGGCATATTGGTTGGCGGCAGCAGGCGTTGCAAATTCAGGCACGAACCACATCACGCGGTCTGTACTGGCGCTTCCACGGCCACTGGCCACGGACACTTGCGCGCCATAAGCGCCATTGGGCAAAGCCCTGGAACTCGGTTGAATTCGGAATTTTCCCATGGAGATGGGTTGGTGTGAAAAGTATTGAAGGGTCATTTATTTTAACGGAGGGGGTCGCACCGCTTGGCTGGCCCTCTTGGGGGCCGTGCGGCGGCACGGGTCTTGGCATGTCCTGCTGCCAAAAAAGCGCCCCCATGTGCAGACCGTAAGGTCTGCCAAACAACCGCACCGTGCAGAGGTGCGAGAAAAAGGAAGCAAAAAAATCGTCTGAAACCCGCTTAGAAAAAGCATGGCGGTCGATGGGCACAGTGGAGGACAAGACTGGCATCCCTCTGCCGGGATGCGCTATCGGCTCGGGTAAGAGCGAGATGGGCATAAGTCGCCAATGGCGTGACGAACTGTAACACGTCCGCGATTGAGCAAGATCTAAGTACCGTCACTTGCCCCCAACGGGTCATCCTTCTACTCAAGCGAAGTTTTTCTATGCGCCTTGTTTTTTGAGTGCTTGGCTGATCGTTTGACCCAGTCTTTGCGCGTACTGCTTCATCCATTGTTCAATGGCTTTCCCAAAATCGCGGAACAGTGCTTGGCCTGATGGCGAAATGGCCTGCGCCAACATTTGTTGCAACTCCACTGTGGTCAAGTCTTTGCGCACATGGGCCGTGTGTGCCAAGGCCAATTGGGCCATTTGGCTGCGCACAACAAAACGCTGCGCCTCCACATGGTCTTGCAATTCGCGAAACGTCGGCTTGCCCGGCTGCTCTGGCATGGCCGAGACCATGGCCCACTCCATGGCCAAGGCCTGGGCCATGCTCATGGCAACTGCACGGTCCAAAAACTGGGTGACATCGACCATCGATTGGACAAGCGCCAAACGCGCGGAATCTGTGGCCAATTCAGTCATGATTTTGGGCGCGTTCTCAAAAACAAATGCCGTGGTTTGAACACTGTTACCCTCAATGTCAGCCAAGGCCACTTTTTGGCCCAAGGGCGTTTTGTAAAACACGGTCCAGGCTTGCAAATGCTCAGAGCCCAGACTTTTGAGCAGCAAGGCCAAAGCCTGGGGTTCGAGCTGCTTGAGGTCATAGACCTCACGGCCAGAGCGCAAAACCAATTTGGCCAATTCAGGCGGCATGCCCTGCGCTTGGGCCTGCTGCAAACCCAACTCGAGTTGTTCTGGCATTTGACGCAAAGATTCAAGCAAACCCATCTGCGTCATGAGCCAACGGCCCGCTTCTTCGTCTTGCTTGACCGCTGCCTCTGGCCTGTCCGAGATGGGCTGGGCCTGCGCTGCAGCAGTCACGCCCGAAAGACTGAGCCCCAACAAGCAAACCCAAACATAGCCTTGACTTGAACCTTGAACTCTTTTTTTCATGTTGACTCCCTTCCTTTTAAATGATCTGTCATGGGAACAAACCACTCAGTTGAACTGCCTTTGATGGGCAAGCATTTGCAAGGCCCTATCCGTTTGTCGCTCTGGTGTTTTAGTGAAAAAAATATCCGTCTGCTTGGCTTTGGCTTGCATGGGCAAAACTGCCAAAAACTTTCCGGTTAAATCTGCGTTTTCTGAGTCTTGACGCGTTTGCCACATGGCCAAAAATTGTTGTCGGCTGTAAGTCCTGTTACCCAGACTGGGATCTGCCAGCCACACGGTGTCTTGGTTGATGCCGCGCAGGACAGAAAAATGGTCATTCTTTCGATGCTTGACGTAGACAATGACTGGCATTTTCAAACGTGTGAGCTGGTCCCAACTGGCCGCAAAGCCTTGCGCCCTGAATCCAAACTGAGGCAAGGCCTTGGCCATGTCATCAAAGCTGGCTCTTCCGTCGCCTTTGTCCATGGCCATGAGAAGAGCTTCCTCGGTCAAATTTTGACCATAAAAATGGTTCAACAAGGTGGCCAACGAAGCGGCACCGCATGAGAAGTCAAGGTCTTGTTTGACGACTTGCGCATCTCGCAAAGTTTTCCAATTTTTGACTGGCACTTGGAACACACCGCTGCGCGTGTTGACCATCGCAGTCGACATTTGAGCTTGAACGCCATGGGCAACGCCCAGGCTCAAAACTCCCAAACAAAGCCAAATCCTCAAAGCTTGTCGCCTCATCATGTTTGGCCCTCATCACTCGAGTTAATGTGCTTTTTTCGGTCGTACCAAATACAAGCCAACAAACCCACCCCACAACCAGAAAAAAGCAATGCCATGAAATAGGCCCACTCCAAAGAGTTGAAGGCCCAAATCGCTACTTTTGGAAAAAGCAACGAGCTGGTGGCAAATAACAATCCCAAAATGAACAAGCCCAATCCGGCACGACGAAATCGTCGTTTTTCCGAAGTGGACTTGCCCGCCATCCACTGCGCGATCTCAGGCAATACCAAATCCAAAAGATCGAATGGAAAGGCGATTTGAAACCTCAGTTCATTTTCTTTTCTGATCCGCTTTGACAAAGTCTCAGCAACATTAGAAAAATAAAAAAATGGGTTGAAATATCTTGAGGTTACAAGCCCACTCAAGATAACCAGTCTATGAATCAATACAATCCTTCAGATATAACCTTACCATTGCGGTCAATGATCACATTATGATTGATCTTAATATTTTTTCCATCACCTATTTCTCCGATTATTCTTATATTCCCAGTTTTATTATCATCCAGTGCAAAAATTATTTCTCCTTGAAAAAATTCGGAACTTCCAAAACTACCATTTTCAAAAAAAACCGGATCAGATTCATTTGTTTTTTGTATTAACATTGTATATGGGTTTAATTTATAAAAATCAATTTTTTCTTTTAAAAATTTAATCAGTATATCTTTCATATTGACTCCAAAAACCTGTGGCGTGGAGGAAAATCCCCCACACACGGATGCGAAAATTACGGACGGAAGAACGGGCTATTCGGCAAAGGAATTCTGAATGCGCCACCGCTTCCGCTAACCCCTGGTCTCCAATAATTCATTTGCAAATGTGGCAGCCGACCAAGTGAACCAAATGCATGGTGCGCAGAATGATGCGCAATTCGACCAGCAACAACGCGGCCAAACGTGAAAGCAATTGGTGCAAACCAAAGTACAGCCCCCTCAGTCTCATTCATCTCCTGCCCAGACAGCGCAGCTAACTGCATCGATGGCCCGGATTGCTCGAACATCGAGTGGATGTCCTCCTGACTGAAAGTCACCGCAGGCTTGGCTTGCAAACTCTGCGGTTGGTCCTCATTGGCATGCGCCTGTACCGCCATCAGGCTGGCTGCCGCCAGCGCCAGTGCGGCATGTTTGAACTTACTCATAATAGACTCCTCATTTCGTAAATCACAACAACAAGCCTCGAAACAGACTCCCGAGGCACCTCTGGCATCGCAGCCCCATTGCTGTGCTGCCAGCTTCATTGGCGGTGTGTCAGCACCACCAATCCCTGTCGGGCGGCACTTGCCGCCCGCTTTTTTTAAAATGTGTACAACCAATTCATTCTCAATTCAGCACCCGCTTGGCCTGATGCATTGAGCTTGAAAGTGGTGTTGAGGGTGTTGCCCTTGTCAAAGCCATAGCCCACACCCAAAATCAAATCACTCCCTGTTCGGGCGAAACCTTGGGCTTGGCCGTCAATTCGTTCGGCTGTGCGGCGTGTCCATTGAACGCCGGTGGAAAACGAGACGCGGTCGTTGACGGCAAAGGACACCGAGGGGTTGAGCAGGAGCAAGTTGCCGGGCTTAACAGTTTGTGCGCCGTCTTGTCGATTTTGGCTGAAACGGTAAGCTCCGGTGAACGAAAAAACCACGGGATCAATGGCTTTGTAGGCCGTTACACCCAACATGGTGGTTTTAAAACTGGCGCTCGTGCTGCTGTGCTTTTCACGCAAAGCCAATTCGGCGAACCCCAGCACAGCAGGTGTTTCGTCGTCTTTTTTGAATTGGTAGTTAACCCCCGCCCATGCGTCGGCAAAACCCGAGTCACTGCTTTCGGCGAGTCCACCCGCACCGCTGATGCGCTGCCGGGAATGGGTTCCACTCAGGCGCGCATAAATTTCGGCCTTGCTGGTGAGGCCGTAACGCAGGCCCAGCGTTGCCACAATGGTGTCGCTGTTGCCCGTGCTTTCTCCGACCAGCGAGGGCAAGGTGACGAAAGATGTGGCTCCCGTTTGTACCGTGATGGGTTCGCCTGCAAACACCCCTTGGCGATTTACATTGGCATAGGCCACCGACAAGTCCAATTTGAACTTGCCCTTGTCGGTGATCAGGTCCTCCACGGTCAAAGGCAAATCCGCCCGAGCGGGCAGCACCACCGATAAGAACAGGCAAGCGACCAAGAGGCGTGACATAAGGAAAGAGGCATTTAGTTAAAAAATTTGATATTGAAACTATAAGCACCCCCCCCCGCGATGTCTATCAAAACCCCTAAAAAAAGGGGTTTTTCAGGACCAAGAATGAAACTCAAGCGCTTTTCACAACCAATGCGCAATGCCCGCAGCCACCATGCTCAGCAACAAGGTGCTGGTGATGGGTATAAAAAATTCGCGGCCGAACAGGCGAAACCGAAAGTCACCGGGCAGGCGGCCGATGCCGATTTTTTCAAGCCATTTTTGCAAGCCGCTGAAAATGATCAGGGCCAAAAACACCACGATGAGCCAGCGCAACATAGCTTGCCTTGTCAGCCGTTTAAAGGCGATGTGACCGGTCGCCCTGAGCAAAGCCCTGGGCCGACCAATCTGCGTGGGTGGCGAAACCCAGCACTTTGAACAGTTCGCCCATTTCGTGCTCATGGACCAATCGCTGGGCCACGCTGCGCTCGGCCAAGCTGGCTTGGGCCATGCGCTCGGCCAAGCCCAAATTAAGCAAAAACCAGGCTTGGCTGGTGTAACCCAGCACATGCAGCCCCGCGTTTTGCCCAGCCAATGCCACCCCGGTGAAGTTGACATGGGCCGTGATGTCTTTTTGGCCCAAAGCGACCAACGGGTCCGCATCGGCTTGGTGGCGTTGGTGGCACATGACGGTGCCCATGTGGCGCTGCGGGTGGAAATACTCGGCCTCGGGAAAGCCGTAATCCAGAAAAAAAGCGGCCCCTCCCCGCCCGGCTTTCAGGCGCTCGGCCAGGCTGGCCACGAAGGCCTCGGCCTGGGGGTGGATCTCGGTCAGGTAATCGTGCTCGCCCTCGATCTCTACAGGCGGGCGCAGCCCGCTCAAGCGGTCATGCCATGCAAAGCCCTCGCCTTGGGCCTGCAACGCGCTGACCACCCCGCGTTCGTGCCAGACGCCCTGCGTGCGCTGCAAAAGCTGAACCGGCATGGCGTCCAGCACTTCGTTGCCGACCACCACGCCGTCCATGGCCTCGGGCCAGGCGTCCAGCCAGCGCACTTGGCCCGCGTATTGCAGCAAGGTGTCGGCCTGACGGGCGCGCAAAGTGCCCGACAAATCGATGATGGTGTAGCGGCTGACGGCATCACCCAAGCTGTCCAGCAACTGCAGCGCCAAGGCCCCGGTGCCCGCACCAAACTCCCAGACTTCGTCCGTGCCTGTGGCCTCCAGCGCCTGTTTCACCTGCACGGCCAAGGTTTGCCCAAACAGGGGCGACATGCCCGGTGCGGTCACAAAATCGCTGCCCGAAGACGGCATGGCCCCAAACTTTTGCAGCGCGTTGGCGTAGTAACCCAGGCCCGGCTCGTAAAGCGCCATGGCCATGAAACGGTCAAAACCGATCCAGCCACCGCCTTGTGCAATGGCTTGATGGATGCGTTGGGTCAATTCGGAGGAAAGTGGAAAATCAGGGCTCACACTTTGATTATCCCCGGGCGATGGCTTTTGACTTGCACAGCCCATGAGCCAGCGTTCAACGGGATCAGGGGCCATCGCCGATAATTGCGTCTTTCCATTTCTCTTGCGGCATCACTTTGAAACACGTTCTGATCACTGGCGGCGCATTGCGTCTGGGCGCGACCCTGTGCCATGCCTTCGCGCAAGCGGGCTGGCAAGTGTGGTGCCACTACCAGCGTTCAGCGGTTGCCGCCTTGGCCCTTCAGGCGTCGCTGCAGGCCACAGGCGCCACCGTGCGACTGGTGCAAGCCGACCTGGCGCAAAGTGCCGACGTCGAACGCATGATGGCCCACATCACGCAAACCACTGGGCCTCTCGACTGTTTGGTGAACAACGCCTCGCTGTTTGAGCCCGATGAAGGCACCGACATGGACTTGCCCGGTGCCCGCCTGCAGCTGGAAGTGAACCTGATCGCGCCGATGGCCCTCGCTTCATTGATGGCCAAACAAGCCGCGCCCCAGGCCGCACCCGGTCAGCGCAGCGTGGTCCACATCTTGGACCAGAAGGTGTTCAACCTGAACCCGGATTATTTTTCGTACACCGTCTCCAAACTCGCACTGGAGCGTGCTGTGGCTTTGCAGGCGCAAGCTTTGGCCCCGTTGCGGGTGTGTGGCGTGGCCCCAGGTTTGATGTTTTTGAGCGGCCCACAAACCCAAGAAAACTTTGACCGCAACAGCCGCGTGAACCTGCTGCGCGAGCCGATCGACCCGGCTCAAGTGGCCGCCACTTGCCTGTTTTTGGCGCAAAACCCCTGCATCACTGGCACCACCGTGTGTGTGGACAACGGTCAGCACCTGATCCCCCTGGCGCGTGATGTGATGTTTTTGGCCGACAGCCAGGACAGGAAAGCCGCCCCATGAGCGACGTCCTCGACAACTTGGCACTCCATTGCCGCCGCCTTTTTTTACGCAACCACAACGTGGACGTGCGCATTGGCGCGCACGACTTTGAAAAGCTGGGCCCTCAGCGCATCGTCTTCAACGTCGAGCTGTTTGTGCCCTACAGCGCGTCCACCCCCTCGCAAGACGATTTGGCCGAGGTGGTGGACTACGACTTCATCCGCGAGGTGATTGCCCGGCGCATCGCCCTTGGCCATATCGTGCTGCAAGAAACCTTGTGCGACGATTTGATGCGCGAACTGATCGCCCACCCGCAAGTGCAGGCGGTGCGCCTGTCCAGCTGCAAACCCGATGTGTACCCGGACTGCGAAGCGGTTGGGGTTGAAATTTTCCAAATCAAACCCGCCACATGAAAACCCCTGCCGGACACCAAACCCTGGAGCTGACCGGTTTGCGCTTTGACGCGAATTTGGGCATCCTGGAGCACGAAAAAACAGACCCGCAGCCGATCCAGGTCGACGCCGAGTTGAATTTGGGCACGCAGCCCCTTCTGCCCAGCGACGATGACATCTTGCATGTGCTGGATTACCGCAAGGTGCGCAAGATCATCATCGATGAATGCACCGCCGAGCACATCAACCTGCTGGAAACGCTGATTGGCAAAGTCTCGAACCGCCTGATGCAATTGCCCGGGGTGCTGGGCGTGCGCGTCAAGATTGCCAAACTTGAAATTTTTGAAGACTGCGAAGTGGCCATTCGCATGGAAACCGGACAGTGGTGAACCTCATGAACACAACAATTGAAAACACTTGGGTAGACGCGCAGGCCCAAACCAGTGATGCAGCCGCCAAAGCCATCAAGATCGAGCGCGAAACCCACAAGCTGGAAAAGCGCTTGTGTCGCCAGATGGGCCAGGCCATCAGTGACTTCAACCTGATTGAGGCGGGTGACCGCATCATGGTCTGCATGTCGGGCGGCAAAGACAGCTACGGCATGCTGGACATCCTGCTCAAAATGAAAGCCCGCGCACCGGTGGACTTCGGGCTGGTCGCGGTGAACCTGGACCAAAAGCAGCCGGGCTTTCCCGAACACATCCTGCCGGCTTACCTGAAAGAATTGGGCGTTGAATACCACATCGAAACGCAAGACACCTACTCGATCGTGAAGGACAAGATTCCCGAAGGCAAGACCATGTGCAGCCTGTGCTCGCGCCTGCGTCGGGGCATTTTGTACCGCGTGGCGCGTGAGCTCAAGTGCAACAAGTTGGCGCTGGGCCACCACCGCGACGACATGCTGCAGACCTTTTTTCTGAACATGTTCTTTGGCGGCAAACTCAAGGGCATGCCCCCGAAGCTGGTGAGCGACAACGGCGAGTTCATGGTGATCCGGCCCCTGGCCTACGTGGCCGAGACCGACCTGATCCGTTGGGCAGAGCACCGACAGTTCCCCATCATCCCCTGCACACTGTGTGGCAGCCAGGAAAACCTGCAGCGCCTACAAGTGGGCAATATGTTGCGCGAGTGGCAAAAAAAGCACCCTGGCCGCATTGAAAACATGTTTGCCGCTTTGCAAAACGTGGTGCCCTCTCACCTGATGGATGCCAAGCTGCATGGCTTCAAAGACCTGAAAATCACCGGCATTGAATCGGACGATGGCGACAAGGCCTTTGACGAGGAAGAATTCAAGGAAGCCTCCTTGCCGGGAATTCAGGTCATCTCTCTGTAAACCTCTAAAGGACTGGTCATGCGCACAGAAACTCGACAGCTCAAGCGGTGGTTTTCGGTGGCCTTGGCCGCACTGGCCTTGGGCCTGCTGTCAGGCTGCGCCTCTATGCGCCTGATCGACAGCGATGTGGTCTCGGTGAACGCAGCACCTTCGGGCATGAACCTGCAAGGGGCCAAGTACCGCTTTGAGCGCCTGCCCTCCCAAGCCAACAACCCCGAAGCCGGGCTGGCCGAACAGCAAGCCCAAGCGGCCATGACCGCCGTCGGCTTGGTCCGCGACGACGCGGGGGCCACATTGAGCGTGCTGGTGGGTTTCAACGGCACACAGTACTTGGCCGACCCTTGGGGCCGCCCCATGGGGCCCGGCTTGACCCCCTTCGGGAGCTTGACCATCGGCTCAGGGTTTGGCTCTCATTTTGGAGTGGGCATGGGCATGCGCTTTCCGCCGCCCACCCACTACAAGCGCGAAGTCAGTGTGCTCATGCGCGACTTGAAATCTGGCCAAGTGGTCTATGAAACCCGCGCCAGCCACTCGGGCCCTTGGAACGACAGCGTGCCGATTTTCGCCACCTTGTTCCAGGCTGCACTGGCCAACTTTCCCAACCCACCGGCTGGCTTGCGCCGGGTCAACATCGAGCTGCCGCGCTGAACCCTAAGGACATCATGGAGCCGACCCGCATTCTGGCCATCCGTCACGGTGAAACCGCCTGGAACGTCGACACCCGGCTGCAAGGCCATTTGGACATTCCACTGAACGACGTGGGCCTGCGCCAAGCGCAGCATTTGGCCCAAGCCTTGGCGCAGCGTGACACCATCGATGCGGTTTACGCCAGCGACCTGTCGCGGGCCCACACCACAGCCCAAACCATCGCACTGGCCACAGGTCAAAAGGTGAACACCCATGCGGGTTTGCGTGAGCGGCATTTTGGCGCTTTTCAGGGCCGCACCTTTGCCGAAATCGAGGCTGAACTGCCTGAACACGCCAGCCAGTGGCGCACCAGGGTGCCCGAGTGGGCCCCGCCAGAAGGCGGTGAGTCTTTGATCGTGCTGCGTGAGCGCATCTTGCGCACCGTCGATGAATTGGCCTCTCAACACCCAGGCCAGCAGATTGTGATGGTGGCGCATGGCGGCGTGCTGGACATCCTCTACCGCGCCGCAACCCGGCTGGCTTTGCAGGCCCCGCGCACCTGGCAGCTCACCAACACCGCCGTGAACCGGTTGTTGTGGACGCCACAAGGCCTGTCCCTGGTGGGCTGGGGAGACACTTCGCACCTGGAGGCACTGGCCAAAGACGAAACATCGGCCTGAGCGGCTTTGACTGCGCCCCGTCCGGCGGCGCGAAGACAACCATTTATCTGACAGGGAATGACACCGAACTGGCGCGCCTTACATGCGTTCGCCAAAGGACTTGGGCGGCGTAACGCCCAGGTGCTTGAAGGCCGCAAGGGTGGCGATGCGGCCACGTGGCGTGCGCTGCAAATAGCCCTGCTGAATCAAGTAGGGCTCGATCACGTCTTCGATGGTGTCGCGCTCCTCGCCGATGCTGGCCGCAATGTTGTCCAGCCCCACCGGGCCACCGTCAAAACGGTGGATCACCGCCTCCAGCAGCTTGCGGTCCATCAGGTCAAAGCCTTCGGGGTCCACGTCCAGCATCACCAGGGCTTTTTGCGCGATGCCCTTGTGGATGGTGCCGTCGCCCTTGACGTCGGCATAGTCGCGCACCCGGCGCAGCAAACGGTTGGCAATGCGCGGTGTGCCGCGTGAGCGGCGGGCAATCTCGAAAGAGCCTTCTGGGTCGATGGGCGCTTTGAGCAAACCGGCGCTGCGCGTGACGATGCGTGTGAGTTCTTCAGCCGTGTAAAACTCCAGCCGCGAAACGATGCCAAAGCGGTCGCGCAAGGGGTTGGTGAGCATGCCGGCTCGGGTGGTGGCGCCCACCAGGGTGAAGGGCTGCAAGTCGAGCTTGATGCTGCGCGCCGCCGGTCCCTCACCGATCATGATGTCGATCTGGTAATCCTCCAGCGCGGGGTACAAGATTTCTTCGACCACGGGGGACAAGCGGTGGATTTCGTCGATGAAGAGCACATCGTTGCGCTCCAAGTTGGTCAAGAGGGCCGCCAAGTCCTTGGGTTTTTCGAGCACCGGCCCGCTGGTTTGGCGCAGGTTCACACCCAACTCGGCCGCGATGATGTGGCTGAGCGTGGTTTTACCCAGTCCTGGCGGGCCAAACAGCAAGACATGGTCCAGCGGTTCTTGGCGCATCTTGGCGGCGCTGATGAAGATTTCCAACTGCTCGCGCACCTTGACTTGGCCCACGTAATCGTCAAGCAGTTTGGGACGCAAAGCACGCTCGATCGCCTCTTCTTGATGGGACACGGGCGCGGCCGAAATCACCCGGGGCTCGGGTTGGGGGGCAAAGTCGTCGGTGCGGATGCTCATGGGGTGACCAACTCGATGATGTCGTTGAGCTCAAGACGAGCCGTTTGAAAAATGGCTTCGTTGACCCGCTTCCAGGTGTGTGGTGTCGCGCCACGCTGGCGCCAGTCGAAGCTCTTGGGCTGGTTGCAAATGATGTAACTGGGCTGTTTCGCCGATTTGCTGTTGTCGATCGCAAACGGGTTGGTGGCGTTGTACGCCGCCGTGGACATGGGAAAGCCGATCACGATGGATGTTTTGTCGTTGAAGGCTTTGGGCGACAGGACCAACATCGGGTGCATGTCGCGCATCTCGCGGCCCGCCTGGGGGTTGAAGTTGATCCAGATGATGTCTTGCCGGTCGGGCACCCAAAGGGCTCGGCTCACTTGACGCCTTCGGTGCCAGCACCAAACTCCACGCCTTGCGGTGCGTCGGGCATCACTTCGCCACCGTGCACCTGCGGGTCAAAGGCGGCGAGCTTGTCTTGCAGGCTCGGGCGCTGGGGCATGGCGCGCAGTTCCAGACAGCCCTTGGCCACCACCGTGGCCTGCAATGGCGTGCCGGGCGTGATGCCCAGCGACTGCATCAGCTCACGGCTGAGCCGGATGCCGTGGCTGTTGCCCCAGGCGGAAATCGTCAAAGCAGTTGTTTTCATGATGTCAGTATATCCATCGGATATCCAAATACAAGTCAACCCGAATGCTTATTTGTTCAAGGCTTTGAGCGCCAGTTTGATGCCTTCGCTCACGCCCACATCGACGGGCAGGCTCTTGAGCGAGGCTGCCGCTTCTTTGTCGCTGTAACCCAGCGCCATCAAGGCTTGCTGGATGTCGCTTTGCGCATCGCTGGCGTGGACCGCAAACAAGCCGCCCACCTCGCCGCCTAGTTTGCCTTTGAGCTCAAGCAGCAGGCGTTCAGCGGTTTTTTTGCCAATGCCAGGCACCTTGACCAAGCGCCCCGCTTCTTGGCTGGTGATGGCCTGGGCCAAATCGGCCACGCTCATGCCCGACAGCACACTGAGCGCGGTGCGGGGGCCAACGCCCGTGATTTTGATCAGTTGGCGAAAGGCTTCGCGCTCACCCAAGGTGGCAAAACCATACAAAATTTGGGCATCTTCGCGCACCACAAAATGGGTGACCAGGCTGACCTTTTCGCCCATGGCCGGCAGGTTGTAAAAGGTGCTCATGGGCACGTTGACCTCGTAGCCGACGCCTTGGCAGTCCACGATCACCTCGGGTGGGTTTTTGTCGCTCAGGATGCCGGTGAGTTTGCCGATCATGGAGGGGCCTTTGGATTGCAGTGATCTGTAGGAGAATCGGGGCTCCTCGGCCTGCAAAGAACCCGGCGAACCACCACGCACAGGATTATCCACTTGATCGTCAGACACACCTTCACGCCGCACAACAATACACGGCTGTCCCACATGTGTGGCCCCATGGATGCCCACCTGCGCACCATTGAGGCGGGCCTGCAAGTGGGCATCGCCCACCGCCACGAGCAGTTCAAAGTCGACGGCCCCAAGGCCGTAGCCCTGCATGCCATGGAGATTTTGCAGGCCATTTACGAACGCGCTGACCGGCCCATTTCGCCCGACATGGTGCAGCTCATGCTGGTGGGCGACAGTGCGGGCGAAGAAGGCCATCTGCCTGCCTTGCAAACCCGCCGCACCGACCTGAAGGCCCGCACCCCGGTGCAAGCGGCCTATCTTTCGCAGATCGCCAGCCACGACATCACCTTTGGCATTGGTCCTGCGGGCACAGGGAAAACTTATTTGGCCGTGGCCTGCGCGGTCGATGCACTGGAGCGCGCCAGCGTGCAGCGCATTGTGCTCACGCGCCCGGCTGTGGAAGCGGGTGAACGACTGGGCTTTTTACCCGGTGATTTGTCGCAAAAGGTGGACCCGTATTTGCGCCCGCTGTACGACGCGCTGTACGACCTGATGGGCCACGACAAGGTGCTCAAGGCCTTTGAGCGCAACGCCATCGAGGTCGCACCGCTGGCCTTCATGCGCGGGCGCACCCTGAACAACGCGTTTGTGATTTTGGACGAGGCGCAAAACACCAGCACCGAGCAAATGAAAATGTTCCTGACCCGCATTGGCTTTGGCGCCAAGGCCGTGATCACAGGCGATGTCAGCCAGATCGACCTGCCCAAGGGGCAACTGTCGGGTCTGATCGATGCCGAGCGGGTTTTGAAGCGCGTCAAGGGCATTGCCTTCACGCGCTTTTCCAGCGCCGATGTGGTGCGCCACCCGCTGGTGGCCCGCATCGTGGACGCCTATGATGCGCAAGGCAGCGCGCCCATGCGCGCGGGTGTGGTGACCCGCCGCAAAGCTTTGCCAACCGACGATTGATTTCTTGGCGCGGGTGCAGCCCACGCTCAAAACCTCCACCTCCCACCGCGCCCGCCCATGCCTTTGCAACAACTTCAGCTGTCCCTGCAATTCGGTGACATTCCCAACGCCGCCCGCCACCGCGCCGCCCTGCCCCGCCATGCGGTGAGGCGTGCGATTCGGCATGCCTTGGCGCGGGACGCCGAGATCACGGTGCGCATCGTGGGTGCAGAGGAAGGCCTCGCGCTGAACCTGAGTTACCGTAAAAAAGACCACGCCACCAACGTGTTGACCTTTGATTACGAGCAAGACCCTGTGGTGATGGCCGACCTGGTGCTGTGCGCGCCCGTGGTGGCCCGCGAGGCCAAGGAACAGGGCAAGACGCTGGCCGCGCATTACATGCATTTGCTGGTGCACGGCACGCTGCATGCCCAGGGTTGGGACCACGAAACCAGCTCGGCGGATGCTGAGGAGATGGAGGCTTATGAGGTAGCCATTTTGGCGGGTTTGGGTTTGAAGAACCCTTACGCTTAGTTGTGTTTGTGGGGTGTTGGCGGTGAGGACTGGAATGGGGTGGGGCCGGGTTCCTCA
>CAMCNQ010000006.1 GCA_945875955.1 Limnohabitans sp. Rim8
AAAGCCGTGGCGTGGCGGTTGGTGTCTTGCGGGTCGACCTTGCCACCCGGAAAGGCGATTTGCCCTGAATGGGTGGACATGTGCTGGGCGCGTTGGGTCAGCAAAACCGTGGCTTGCGCACCATCGGTGCCGCGCATCACGATGGGCACCAAAACCGCGGCATGTGCGGGTGAACGGTCTGAAAAAGAAGACTCGCGCACGATTTCCGGCTGCCAAGCAGGGGGATTTGCAAACCGCAACTTCAAGGCTTCGGGCTGGAGTTGGGCGGTCGGCACCGCTGGCATATCGTGATCGATGCGCCAAACGGGAACATTGCGGGGGTTGAAGGACAAAGGACGAGACACAGAACTTATTTATACCCGACAGATGGGCTTGCGGCTTTAAAATGCAAGGCGCCGCAACTTTTAGCAGCGTTATTTTTCTTATTGATTTAGGTTTGAATCCATGAAGCGTGAGTATTTCTTTCAAAGTTCACAATCTGAGCGCCGTTTTGGTGAAAACAGAGGCGGCAACTGCATCGCCTTGATCGATGGCCGATTTCTCATTTGGATGGCGCAGCAAGGTGCCTTGGGCGCAACCGGCGAATCGGTCAACCGCCAAGGCTTGCTGGCGCTGTTGTCACAAGCGCTGTCGCATGCCGGGCTTGATGTGGATTTGCGCCGCATTTATTGGTACAGCGACCGCTCGGACGGCTTGATCATTGACGACCAAATCGTGCGCTTGGTGCAGTCACACGATGCCGATGGCGGCGCTTCTTTGCTGCGTTCTTTGGGTCACGACCTGCAGCAACTGGCGGCTCACCATGCATGCGACCATGTGCTGGTGGCCAGCGACGACGAACGTTTTTTGACCACCATTGATGAAGCCCAATTGAGTGGCCTGAGTGTGCATTTGTTGGCGGATGAATCTGCCCGCAACATGCCGCAATTGGTCCGCACCGATCCCGGTTGGGCGCGTTTGCTGGCCCAGGGTGACCGCCGAGTGGTGGTCAACTCGCAAGCGCTGGCCGATATCTTGCAGGGCAAGCAGCCCGCTGGCATGGGATTCTCACTTGAAGATGTTGAAGAATTGCGCCAATCAATGCACGAGGTCATCACCGCCTGGTGGGCCGATGAACCCGAAGATTTGCGTGAAGACCTGAAAGAAGCCTTGCAGGTCAGCCGGGGCATTCCACAGGAGGTTGACCGCCAATTGTTGCTGCGCATGCGACAGCGCCTGGCCCGCGCCTTGAGCCTGCCGGAAAAGAAAATGTTGCGCGAAACCCTGCGTTCGGTGGTGGCCATGCCCGCCCTCACGGCAGATGTCGCTGAGCTAACCCCCATGGGCACAGCCGATTGATCGCCAAGACATTGCAAGGGGCCGGGGACAGGCGCCTCAGACCGGTTGCCAAGGGCCTTCCCCCAGAAAATCGACTGTTTGCAGGGCCAATTCGGCTTTGGCGTATGCACATCATTAGAATGTGCCCATGCTAGACGACCGTGCCAAGTTACTGCTCAAAGCGCTGGTTGAACGCTATATTGCGGACGGCCAACCGATAGGCTCGCGCACCTTGTCCAAAGCCTCTGGCTTGGACTTGTCTGCCGCCACCATTCGCAATGTGATGTCTGATCTGGAAGAGCTGGGCTTGATTGCCAGCCCCCACACCTCGGCAGGGCGCATCCCCACGAGCCGGGGTTACCGCTTGTTTGTGGACACCATGCTCACAGTGCAGCGCGATCAATTGGACACACCGGCCCTGACGCCGGATCAACCCCAGCGCGTGATTGCCAGCGCGGCCAATTTGCTGTCCAACCTGTCTCACTTTGTGGGCGTGGTGATGACACCCCGCCGACCCTCGGTTTTTCGCCATATTGAGTTTTTGCGCTTGTCGGAACGCCGTATCTTGGTGATCATTGTTTCACCCGAAGGCGATGTGCAAAACCGCATCCTGCTGACAGAGACGGATTACTCGCAAAGCCAATTGGTGGAAACCTCCAACTTCTTGAACAGCCATTACGCCGGCATGGCCATCGAGCAAGTGCGCAGTCGGGTGCAACAAGAACTGGTCAGCCTGCAAAGTGAAATCGCCACCCTTATGCAAGCCGCGGTCCAAGTCAGCTCGGAAGCCCTGGCCGACGACCAAAACGAAGTGGTCATCGCCGGTGAGCGCAACTTGCTGGCGGTGAGCGACTTTTCAAGCGACATGGGCCACCTGCGCCGCGCCTTTGAACTGTTTGAACAAAAAACCCAGCTCATGCGTTTGTTGGACGTCTCCAGCCAAGCCGAGGGTGTGCGCATCTACATTGGGGGTGAAAGCCAAATCGTGCCCATGCAAGAGTTGTCTGTCGTCAGCGCCCCGTATGAAGTCGATGGGCTCATCGTGGGCACTTTGGGTGTCATCGGTCCGACCCGCATGCCCTATGACCGCATGATCCAGATCGTCAACATCACCTCACGCCTGGTCAGCAACGCACTGAGCCAATCCAAATAAGAGGCCTTGCCTGAACCACGGCAAAAGCCCTCGCCAAGGGCCTTGGCGCAGACGCTGACAGCAGAGGGCGCAACATCAATGACATTGATTTTTCAAGCAATCAAGCCTTAAAGGGGCTGCACGTGGCAAGGGGGCAAGACCTGAAAACGCCAAAATTGGCTGCAATTTTTGGGAAATTTTTTGAAACAAAAAAGAGCCAAGTACAATCTGTTTTTAGGGCCTATAGCTCAGTTGGTTAGAGCAGAGGACTTAAAGCGCAAGCGGGCTAAAACATCAAGATGTCATGCCCATTTGCTGTTGGGTTGCATGCCGGTAAGTTCACTCTGCGGGCATGTAGAACTACTCAAATTCGGGGAAGCCTGTGCTGCTCGCAGCGTGGTAATCCCGAGCCAAGCCCCTTAGCAATATGGGGAAGGTGTAGAGACTGTACGGGTAGGTCGTAAAGACAAGAGACAGTCCAGACCACAAACTGGAAACAGGCATCGAAAGCTGTAGTGGTAAGCATAATCCTTTGGTCCCAGGTTCAAGTCCTGGTGGGCCCACCAACATTAAAAAAGCCACTGATTTCGGTCAGTGGCTTTTTTTCTGGATGGCCGTATAAATTCGGTGTTGCAAGCGTTGATGCATATACAACCTAAAAACCGGCAGTTGGCCGCTTGCTTGCGCTTTTGACAGTTGATGAATCAAACACTTGCGCCCACGACGGTCTTGACCTCATGGGTCAAGCGCTGCACGGCCCAACTGCCGGATTTAGGCTCAAACCGGGCAGCCATCAGACTGCCTCGGAAACCATTTACCAGAAACGACAGCTGTCACATCTGACCAAAGATTTGGCTGAGGCCGAGCCCATCCAAAGCGAGAACAGGGGATGCTGGGCTTCCCCTGGTTTTGCGCTCAAAGACCCGCAGCGGCCTTCAAAGCGGCGGCGCGGTCGGTGCGCTCCCAAGTGAAGTCGGGCTCGTCGCGGCCAAAGTGGCCGTAGGCGGCGGTTTTGCTGTAAATGGGGCGCAACAAATCCAGCATCTGGATGATGCCTTTGGGGCGCAGGTCAAAGTGTTCGGCCACCAATGCGGACAGCCTCTCGTCAGAGATCACCCCGGTGCCCGCGGTGTTGACCGTGATGTTCATCGGCCGTGCCACGCCAATGGCGTAGGCCACTTGCACTTGGCATTGCGTGGCCAAACCCGCTGCAACATTGTTTTTGGCCACATAGCGCGCCGCGTAAGCGGCGGAGCGGTCGACTTTTGACGGGTCTTTGCCCGAGAAAGCGCCGCCGCCATGGGGGCAGGCACCGCCGTAGGTGTCGACAATGATTTTGCGTCCGGTCAAGCCGCAGTCGCCTTGCGGGCCGCCGATGACGAACCGCCCTGTCGGGTTGATCAGGTACTTGGTGTTTTGCAGCCACTCTTTGGGCAACACGGGTTTGATGATTTCTTCGATGATCGCCTCGGTGAAACTGGCCTTCATTTTGGTGGCGGTTTCAGACTGGTCGGGGCTGTGTTGGGTGGACAAGACCACGGTGTCGATGCTGTGGGGTTTGCCATCCACATAGCGCATGGTGACTTGGCTTTTGGCGTCAGGGCGCAAGAAGGGCAGGCGGCCATCTTTGCGCAACTGGGCTTGGCGCTCGACCAGGCGGTGGGCATAGTAGATGGGGGCCGGCATCATGTCCGGGGTTTCTCTGCAGGCATAACCGAACATCAGGCCTTGGTCGCCTGCGCCGATGTTCAAAAAGTCATCGGATGCATGGTCCACGCCTTGGGCGATGTCGTTGGACTGCTTGTCGTAACACACCATGACGGCGCAGCCTTTGTAGTCGATGCCGTACTCGGTGTTGTCGTAGCCAATGCGTTTGATGGTGTCGCGGGCGACTTGGATGTAGTCCACATTCGCTTGGGTGGTGATTTCACCGGCCAGCACCAC
Source organism: Limnohabitans sp. Rim8 (assembly GCA_945875955.1). Lineage (GTDB taxonomy): Bacteria > Pseudomonadota > Gammaproteobacteria > Burkholderiales > Burkholderiaceae_C > Limnohabitans_A. Next base: position 4,394 of record CAMCNQ010000006.1, read on the forward strand.
CAAGCCCGTGTTGGTCAGGGTTTCGGCGGCCACGCGGCTGCGCGGGTCTTGGGCGAAGATGGCGTCCAAAATCGCATCGGATATTTGGTCAGCGACTTTGTCGGGATGGCCTTCTGAGACGGATTCAGAGGTGAAGAGGTAGTCGTTGGACATGAAAAAAGCTCCTTGTGTTTCAGTGGTTTTTCGGCGTTGCCGACCCAGAAAACTTGGAGCCCAGCGAACGCTTTAGCAGAATTTATGAATCGCCCTGCAAGTAGTTCAGGTAACTCGGCGATGCAGCGATTATAAAAGATGTCCAAGGCCGCGCTGAAATCATGTCCAATAGGGCCCATGGACACGACCACCCCCACCGAAAAACGCCTGATTGAGCTTGAAATCAAGGCCGGTTTTACCGAAGACCTGCTCGACCAACTGAATGACCAGGTCTACCGACAGCAGCAGCAAATAGACGCCTTGGTGCAGGAAATTCGCCAACTGCGTGAGCGCATGCCCGAGTCGGGCGGCGGCGCAGAGGTGCGCCAATTGCGCGACGAAATCCCGCCCCATTACTGATGGGCACTGCCTTCTGGCAGGGCGTTTAACGCCATGCGGCGGGCTTGCCAAAGTCAAAGGCCAGCTGGTCTGAAAACCCCGCTCAGCGCCCCGGCAGCTTGACCAGACCACTGGACAGTGCGGTGCCGAGCAAAATCACCGCACCGCACAGCAGCATCCAAGGGGTGACGCTTTCTGCCAAAAACACCACGCCGTAGGCAATGGCAAAAACCGGCACCAAAAAGGTGACCGTCAGCGCCCTTGCCGGACCGGCATGCTCGATGAGTCTGAAGTACAAGATGTAGGCCACGCCTGTGCACAGCACGCCCACGATCAGCAAGGACAGCCAGACCGAACGGCTGGGCCAATGATCGGGGTGGAACCACAGGGCCGGAAAAAACAAGGCCAAGCTGGCACCGATCTGGCTGCCGGTGGCCGTGACCAGTGGGGGCAGGCTGGGAATGTGTTTTTTGGTGAAACTGGCCGCCAAGGCGTAGCAGGTGGTGGCGGCCAGGCAAGCCATTACCGCCCAGGCCGGGGCAATGCCAGAGGCATTGGGCTTGAAGCTCGCTTGCCCGCCGGCCAGCAAAACAACCCCGCCAAAGCCGATGGCCAGGCCCAGGGTGCGGGAGACGCTGGGTTTGTCACCCAGCCACACCCAAGCCACGAGCGCGCCAAACAAGGGCACGGTGGCATTCAAGATGGAGGAAAACCCGGTGCTGATGTGCAACACGGCAAATGAGTACAGGACAAAGGGGATGCCGCTGTTGAGCACGCCCACAAAAAGCACGGGTTTCCAATGCTGGCGCAGCGCGGGCCAATGGCCTTTGGCCAGCATCAAAGGCAGCAAGAAGGCCGCCGCTATGCTGACCCGAATGGCGGCCGTGGGCAGGGCCCCCAGTTCGACCGCGGCCAAACGCATGAACAAAAAGGAAGAGCCCCAAATGGCAGCCAACAACAAAAAATCGGCAAGCCAGCCTTTGGTGTGAGGAGAGGTCATGCTGGGTATTGTCATGCCGCCAAGTGCCCCTCCAGTTGCAGCAGGGCCTGTTTGCGCCACAGCCCACCTGCATAGCCGGTCAGTTGGCCGTTGGCGCCAAGAATGCGGTGACAGGGCACGACGATGCTCAAAGGGTTGCGCCCCACCGCAGAACCAACGGCACGCACGGCTGTGGGCTTGAGCAGTTGCTTGGCCAAATCGCCATAGCTTTGGGTCTGGCCCAAGGGAATGGCCAGCAAGGCACGCCAAACCGCTTGTTGGAAAGGGGTGCCTGCCGACAGGTCAAGCGGCAATTCAAATTGCTGGACTTGGCCCGCGAAAAAAGCATGCAGTTGCAAAGCCGCAGCTTGCAGCACGGGGTGGGCGTCGTCAACATGCCAGCTTTGCACTTGGGCATCGCTGGGCCCGTGGCGTTGGCCCTCAAACCAAACGCCACACAAACCCTGGGCGGTGGCCGCCAAGGTGATGGGCCCTAAGGGGCTTTGCAGGCTTTGGGTCGAGCGCTGGAGCATGGGTTTCATGGTCTGGTGTCCGGTGGGGTGGGCGGAGTGGGTGGGGTGGTCAAGCGTTGCCAGGCGGCAATCAGGGCATAACTGCGGTAAGGACGCCAGGTTTGGCCCATGGCCTCCAGGGCTTGGCTGGCTTGGGGGTGTTGGCGCACCCCCAAGGCGGTTTGCAGGGCCACATCTTGCACCGGCCAGGCATCGGCCCAGCGCAAGGCGCGCATGGCCAGGTACTGGGCGGTCCAGGGGCCTATGCCGGGCAGGGCCATGAGGGCGGCCAAGGTGGGCTCTAAACGGGCTTGTGGGCTCAAATCGAGCTGCCCTGAGAGCACCGCCCGGGCCACCGCCTGAATGGCTTTTTGGCGTTGGCTAACCACCCCCAAGCTGCCCATGATGGCGGCGCTGTCTTCACAAGCCAGGCGCTCAGGCGTGGGAAACAAGCGGTTCACCTCTGGCCAAGGGGTGGTGCAGGATTGCCCCAGCGCTTGCAGCAGGCGTTGCCCCAAAGTGCGTGCGGCTTTGACCGAAATTTGTTGGCCCAAGATGGCGCGAACGGCCAGTTCAAAGCCATCGAGCCCACCCGGCAAGCGCAGCCCCAGGGCGTGCGGAAAATCCCCACCCAACACCTTGGCAATGCCAGCCGGGTCTGCGTCCAAGTCCAGGCAGTCGCGCACTTGGGCCACCAAGGCGGGCAGAACCGGCAGCAAGCTGGGGCTCGCGCGCAGGTGAATGCACGGCTGTTTGCTGTCCCATTGCAGTTGCAGCCAACCGTGAATCTCTTCTGGGCCATGCGGCCAACGCAGGCTGCGCCGCCAAATGGGCAAGGGGCCGTCGCCCAGCCAGGTTTCCATGCCCGAAAGCGCACGCGCTTGAAAAAATGCGCACAAGGCCTCGATTTGAAAGGGCGGACGGTAGTGCAGCCTCAGGTCCAGCGCGCTGGCAAGCGTTTGCGGTCCCGGTGCCGGTGCCGGTGCCGGTGAAACTGCTGCTTTGGGGCGCAGCTGTCCCGGACTCAATTGGTAATGCTGGGCAAAGGCGGCATACATGCGCCGGGCCGAGCCAAAACCACTGGCATGGGCCACTTGGGCCACCGACAAGGGGCTGTCGTGCAACCACTGTTTGGCCTGCAGCAGTCGCTGGGTTTGCAGGTATTGCAAGGGCGAAACCCGCCAATGCCTTTGGAACATGCGCCGCAAATGGCGGTCGCTGACGCCCAGCTGGGCTGCCAAGTGGACCATGCTGGGCGGCTTGCCACCGCGCTGAATGGCGCTTTGCAGCTGTTTGGCCACATATTGCGCGGCCACCTCACCCGCATCGGTGGTGGACCAATACCGGCGGGCTGGCGCCAGTTCGGGGCGGCAACGCAGACAAGGCCTGAAACCCTGAGATTCGGCTTGTGCGGCTGTTTCAAAAAACAGGCAGTTCTTGGCCTGTGGCAACTTCACCCGACACACGGGCCTGCAATAAATGCCGGTGGAGCTCACACCGGTAAAGAACAGCCCGTCCCATGCGGCATCGCGTTGTGCCATGGCTTGGTAGCAACGGGCCGCATCCAAACCCGTGGGGGGGCTTGGGGCCGGGCGTTGGGGCCGTGGGGACAAGACAAGGGGTTTCATGAAAAGCCATGATAGCGAGACAAAGACCAAAGCCTTGCGCGTGTGTGTGCCGTTTTCGGACCTGTGCAAGCACGGGTGCAACAGGCTGTTTGAGCACCTGAGTCACCACCTGTGTCCGCTCATGTGTAAGCACCTGTGAACAGGCCTGGCTGCATGCACGGCCCACCTACAATGGCGCAAAACACAACAAATCTTTGCCGTTCGCGGGCCATTCAGTCATCCTCCCACCCATGCAAGTCACACCTTCGATTTTCAAAGCCTACGACATCCGAGGCCTTGTCCCCACCACCTTGGACGAGCAAGTGGCCGAAAGCTTGGGCAAGGCCTTTGGCACGCGTGCCTTGGCCCAAGGCCAGAGCACTGTGGCCGTGGGGCGCGATGGCCGCTTGAGCGGGCCCCGCTTGGCGGCTGCGCTGGTGCGCGGCTTGGTGGCCGCGGGCGTGCAAGTCATCGACATCGGCTTGGCCACCACCCCCATGCTTTATTTTGCGGCCAGCACGGTCTGCCAAAGTGGCATTCAAGTCACGGGCAGTCACAACCCCAAGGACTACAACGGCTTCAAAATGGTCTTGGCTGGGCGTGCCATTTATGGCGACGAGATCCAAGAGCTGCGCCTCATGATGCAGGCCGAAAGCTGGCAACTCCAGCCCGGCGGTGGGGTGACGAACTTGGACATCTTGGCCGATTACGCGCAGCGCATCGTGGGTGACATCCGCCTGGCCAGACCCATGAAAATCGTGGTCGATTCCGGCAACGGGGTGGCGGGTGCTTCTGCGCCGGCTATTTTTCGGGCCCTGGGCTGTGAGGTCATCGAGCTGTTCAGCGAGGTGGATGGCCACTTTCCCAACCACCATCCCGACCCCAGCAAACCCGAAAACCTGAAAGACCTGATCGCGGCCTTGAACACCACGGGGGCCGAAATCGGTCTGGCGTTTGACGGCGATGGCGACCGCTTGGGCATCGTCACCCAAGACGGCCACAACATTTACCCTGATAGGCAGATGCAGCTGTTTGCCAAGGACGTGCTGTCGCGCGTGCCGGGCGGCACCATCTTGTTTGATGTGAAATGCTCACAGCGCCTGGCACCAGCCATTGAGGCCGCAGGCGGCATCCCCCTGATGTTCAAGACCGGGCATTCGCTGATCAAAGCGCAAATGCGCGCCATTGAAGAAGCCGGCGGCCAAGCGCCACTGGGCGGGGAGATGAGTGGGCACATTTTCTTCAAAGAGCGTTGGTACGGTTTTGACGACGGCACCTACGCAGGCTGCCGCTTGCTGGAGATCCTCAGCCGGGCGCCCGATGCGAATGCCGTGCTCAATGCCTTGCCCAGCAGCTTCAGCACCCCTGAACTCAATGTGGCCTGCGAAGAAGGCGAGCCCCAAAGCGTGGCGGGCGTGCTGCAGGTGTTGGCGGGCGATGCCTTCAAACCGCCGGCCCAAGTGTTCACCCTGGACGGCCTTCGGGTGGACTGGCCCGATGGCTTTGGGCTGATCCGGGCCTCCAACACCACGCCCGTTTTGGTGCTGCGCTTTGAAGGCCAAACCGAAGACGCCTTGCAGCGCATCCAAACCGACATGCTGGCCCTGCTGCGCACGGTCAAGCCGGGTGCGCAAATCCAGACTTCATCGCATTGAGGAAGCTCAAACCGCTTTTTGTGCCAAGTCGATCAGGCTTTGCAGGTGCACCGAGGGGTCTGGCTGAGCCGCCGTTTTGGCCGTGGGGCTTAGGTCCCTGACAGCCCTTTCGTCCCATGCTGCTGATACGCATTGGGCAATCTCTTGGGCGTCCATGGCCAGTTGACTGTGCCCCTTTGCGTCCAGCTCCAGATAGCTTTCGGCAAAGTTTTTCACATGCGGCCCATGCACAAGCTGGCAGCCCAGCAGCACGGCCTCGTGGGGGTTGTGTCCGCCAACCGGTGCCCACGAGCCACCCAGCATGGCGACCGGAGCCAATCGGTACCAAAGGCCCATCTCGCCCACCGTGTCCGCCACATACACCGCTTGGTTCAGCGCGGGCACTGCTGCGGTCTGGCTGCGCTGCAAGCTGCCTGGCGGGCACAAAGCCAGCACCTCGGCGCCGCGCGCCGGGGCTCGGGGGGCGATCACCAGCAAGGCTTGGGGCCATTTTGGGCGCAAGAGGGCATGCACCTGAAGGGCCAGGGCTTCTTCAAGGGGGTGGCTGGAAGCCAGCAGCCAAACCGGCCTTTTGCCCAAGCCGCTTTGCCAATCGTGCCATTGCGCCGCATCGCAAGCCAGCGCAGGGGCCATGGACTTGATGGTGCCTGTGACCAGCACCCGCTCGGGCCTGGCTCCCAAAGCGATCAAAGCCTGGGCTGACTGGGCGTTTTGGGCCCAAAGGATGCCAAAACCGGGCAGTATCGCTTGGTAGATCCAGCGGCCCCAGCGGCGTTTGGCCATGGCGGCCTCGTCCAGCCGGGCATTCACCAGGGCGTGGGCAATGCCCCGCTTGGCGGTTGCATGGACCAAGGCCGGCCACAGGTCCATCTCGCACCAAACCGCCAGCGCAGGCTGCCAGTGGTCCAGAAATTTCGCCACCGTTTGGGGCGTGTCCACGGGTGCAAACTGGTGGGTGCACCTTGGGGGCAAGCCTGTTTTGTGCAGCGCATCGCCAGAGGTGCGGGCCGTGGTGGTGATCAAAAATTGAGCCTGCGGCCAGAGCTTGCCCATTTGGGTGAACAAGCCGGCCAAGGCCATGGCTTCGCCAACGCCCACCGCATGGCCCCAGACCCAGTCGCCATCGGGCCTGGGGGCGGGTGTGGTGACCCATTTTTGCGCCAGGCTCTGGGGTGTTTCTTTGCCGCGTTGCAACCTTCGCTGCAGCGCCCAGCGCCAAACGGGCGTCATGGCCGTGGCCAGCCTCAGGTAGGCCGACAAGGCCCATGAGGGCGAGGCGCTCATCGCGATTCCAACCACGGCACCAGAACGGCCATGTGTTTGGCGGTGGCGCCCGCATGCTGTGCGTAAAAGCGATCAGCGCCTGCCACGGCCAAAGCGTATGCGCCTGGCGCAGTCAACAGATGCACCAAGGCCTGGGACAAGCCGGAAATGTTCATGTGCTGCTGCAACACGCCGGCAGCCATGGCTTCAACGCCGGGGTATTCAATCCCCCAGATGCTGGGCCCCACCATCACGGGTTTTTTCAGGGCCAAGGGCTCGATGACGTTGTGTGCCCCCAAGGGCACAAAAGACGCACCCACAACGACGGCTTGCGACAAAGCCAGGTAAAAATACATTTCACCCAGGGAATCGCCCAAAAGAACATCGGCAGCCTGAATGTCGATGGCCGGTGGCTGCAACTGCCAGGACGCATCAAACACTTGGCTGCGGCGCAGGGTTTTGAGCCCCGACTGAAGCAGCAACTTGTGAACGGCGTCAAACCTTTGCGGGCTGCGTGGCACATACACAAACAAGGGCTTGGGCCTGAGCGCATCGGCCAAACGGTGTTGCACCATGCGCATGGCTTGAATGAACTGCTCGTCTTCGCCTTCAATGGCACTGGCAAAGGCGATCACTGGGCGCTGTTCCAAGCCCAGTTGCCATTGGCTTACCCAATGCGAAGCGGCTTCGATTTGGGGTGCCGACACGGGCAAGTCAAAGCGCGTTTCCCCAACCACCTCGACCTGGGTGCAACCGACCTGCCTGAAACGTTCAGCGTGGGTTTCTGATTTGCACATCACCAATTGGTAGGCAGGAAACAGCTTGGCCCTGAAACCCCACCAGCGCTTGAGGTCCCGTTCAATGCTTTTCTTCGGGTATTGGGCATTGGCCATGCACAAGGGCAAGCCCACGCCTCTGATGGTGGTCAGCAGCACCGGCCAGGTGTCGATTTCGGTCATCATGGCGCAGCGTGGTTGCACATGTCGGATGAAGCGTTCAACGCAGCCGCGCCACTCAAAAGGCAGATAGGCCACCTGTGCTTGGCCTTGGGCGATGGCGCTTTCCAGCAATTTTTGGGCGGAGCTTCGTCCCGCGGGGGTCAAGGTGGTGACCATCACCGGATAGCCCGCCGCCAAAAGCGCACGCACCAAGGGCGCAACCCCCCGAAACTCGCCCATAGAGGCAGAGTGAACCCAGATGGGGTTTTTCAATGAAGTCTGGACTTGGCCCCAACGCTCTGCCCAAAACTGCCGGTAAAGGGGCTCACGTTTGCCGCGTTGCCAAAGAAAAGCCAAAAAAACAGGCAGCAAAATGCGCCAAATGGCTTGGTAAAGCCCAATGGCCAAGCGCATGCCCCAGCTGGACGGGAAACGGGAATTCATGGTGCGGGGGCAGGGTGGTCGGGCAAGCGGTGGTTTCAGGCCGAGCGGCCCAAGCTGAAAGGGTGCCTAAGTATACTGATCGCCTGTGCGTCTTTCTCCCCACAAAACACCTTCAACATGACCCCTTTGCACCTGCCGTGGACCGCGGTGATCCCCTTAAGGGCGGGGTCAAAAGGCTTGCCCGGGAAAAACACACGTTTGTTGGCCGGCAAGCCCCTGTACATGCACGCCGTCGATGTGGCGCTAAAGGCCGGGGCGCAAAGCGTCATTTTGAGCACCAACATCCCTGAAATCTTATTGGCCGCATTGCCCGCTGGCGTGCAAGCCCTGCAAAGACCCGAGGCCTTGTGCGGCGACACGGTGCCCATGGCCCCCGTTTTGAGCCATGCCTTGAGGGCCACACAGTGCAAGGGCACGGTGGTTTTGCTGCAGGCCACATCGCCTTTGCGCCAAGTGGCCGACATACAGGCCGCGCTAACTGTTTTTGCAACGGGGCAGCACGAGTTGGTGATGTCGGTGACCGAAGCGGACAGCGGCGTTTTGAAATGGGGACGGCTTGACGGCGACCGCTACATGCCTTTGAGCGACCCGGCGTTTTGCTTTTCCAACCGCCAAAGCCTGCCGGCCGTGGTCAAACCCAATGGGGCGGTGTATGTGATGCAGGCGCAATGGTTTTTAGCGCGTGAGGGCTTTGTCAGCGAGCGCATCGGGGTGGTGCAAATGGATGCCGAACGCAGCCAAGACATTGACACAGGGGCCGATTTTGAGCGTTGCGAGGCAACGTTGACACGAATTAAACAAGGACAACACGGATGAAAATCGCGAACCGAGACATTTCTTTGCGCCACGCGCCCTTGGTGATTGCCGAGATCGGCATCAACCACGGCGGCAGCTTGGAGGTGGCCAAGGCCATGGTCAGCGCAGCCAGGCTGGCGGGCTGTGAAATGGTCAAACACCAGACCCATTTCGTGGACGACGAAATGACCGACGAAGCCAAGTCGATTTTCCCGCCCAACGCGGACATCTCGATTTGGCATGTCATGCAGCAGTGCGCGCTGGGCAAAGACGACGAAATCGCTTTGAAAAAACATGCCGAATCGCTGGGCATGATTTACATCTCCACCCCGTTTTCAAGAGCCGCCGCCGACTTCCTCCATGAAATTGGCGTGGCCGCTTTCAAAATTGGTTCGGGTGAGTGCAACCACCTGCCACTCATCAGGCACATCGCCCGCATGGGCAAGCCCATCATCATGAGCACCGGCATGCAGACCATAGAGAGCATGCGGCCATCGGTGCAGATTTTGGAAGACGCCGGCATTGAATACGCCTTGCTCGAATGCACCAACCTCTACCCCTCGCCGCCTGAAATTGTGAGCCTGCAAGGGGTGACCGAATTGCGCAGGGCCTTTCCGAATGCTGTGGTCGGTTTTTCCGACCACAGCATAGGCCCTGAGATGGCTTTGTCGTCGGTGGCCTTGGGCGCCTGCATTTTGGAGCGGCATTTCACCGACACCCGCTACCGCAAGGGCCCTGACATTTCGTGCTCCATGGACCCGGCCGAGTTGCGCTTTCTGATTGACCGTTCCAAAGAAATCCACACAGCCCTCAACAACCCCAAAGTGCGAACCGCCCCCGAAGAAGATGTTTACCGCTTTGCCCGCGGCTCGGTGGTGGCCGACAAAGACCTGCCTGCAGGCCACGTGGTGACCGAAGCCGACATCTGGGCGCGTCGCCCCGGCTCGGGCGAAATTTCGGTGCAGTACTTTGACCGCTTGATCGGTTCAAGCCTGACCCAAGCCGTCAAGCGCAACCAGCAACTTCGCTGGGCAGATTTTGTGGGCTTGGAGAAGCCTGAATGACCGACATGGGTGCGCCTGTCACGGGCAAAAAGCTGTTGTTTGTGACCGGCACGCGTGCCGACTTTGGCAAACTGGAGCCACTGGCACGCGCCGCTCACGAAGCAGGTTTTGAGATCAATTTCTTCATCACCGGCATGCACATGATGAAGCGCTACGGCGAAACCCGATTGGAAGTCAGGCGCTTTGTGGGCGCTGAATTTTTTGAGTTTGTGAACCAACGCGAAGGCGATGCGCTGGACTTCATCTTGTCCAAAACCATTTTGGGTTTCTCTGATTTTGTGCATGAGCACCGGCCCGACCTGGTCATCATCCACGGTGACCGCGTGGAAGCGCTGGCCGCCTCGATTGTGTGCGCCATGCGCTACATCCCTTCGGCGCACATCGAAGGCGGTGAGGTTTCGGGCACCATCGACGAGAGCATTCGACACTGCAACACCAAGCTGTGTGCCACGCATTTTGTGAGCAGCGAAGGCGCACGCCAGCGCGTTTTGGCTTTGGGCGAAGCGCCAGACAGGGTCTACAACATTGGTTCGCCCGAGTTGGACACGCATGCAAGGCCATCGGGCGTCAGCCTCGAAGAAGTCAAAGCCCGTTATGCCATTCCATTCGACGACTACGGCATTGTGATTTTTCACCCGGTCACCTCGGAGGTGGACAGCATGGGTGCACAGGCCCGATCTTTGTTTGGCTGTTTAGAGGCCAGCGGTAAGAATTTTGTGGTCATCGCGCCCAACAACGACCCGGGGACCCACGCTATTTTCGATGTGATAGAAGCATTGCCAAAAGACCGTTTCCGCTTGATCCCCTCCATGAGGTTCAACTATTTTTCGGAATTGATGAAAAATGCTTCGGCCATTATTGGCAACAGCAGCGCTGGCGTGCGAGAGGCACCGTTTTTGGGCTTGCCAAGTCTGGATGTGGGTACGCGGCAAAACAACCGAGGCATTGCAAAAAGCATCACCAGTACAAATGCAATGGACATTGAGGTATTGGATCTTTTTCTACGTGATTCTTGGGCAAAACGGTGTGTGGGTTCCATTGGTTTTGGTGGGGGCAATGCGGCTGCTCAATTCGTTGAAGTTCTCCAGAAAAAAGATTACTGGAACCTGTCTGATCAAAAAAGTTTTGCAGACATAAAATAAAATTAGCTTTATATTTTTTGTCGTTAAAATTTTTTAATATGGAATTGCTTAAGAATTACAGTCAAGAATCCTTATTTGAGCGTTATCGTGCAGCCATGCTTTTTTTATCGCGCTGCGGAGTTGTAATACTGCTCTATGGCGTTTCTGCATCCATGGCTTTGGCAAGTCTGGGTACAGCCATCGTCTTGATTTTCTGGGTGCTTTCTTTTGATTGGATTCGTCCTTGGGCTAGATTGATAAAACTCCCTTCATTTTGGCCTTTGATATTGATACCAGTTTTGGTTGCTTTGGGGTCAACCTATTCTGTTGCACCTTTTGATTACTCATACCGATATTTTGGTGTTTACAGTCGATTTTTAGTGATGTTAATCATCATTGCCATCATAAATGATGCGACCTGGCAGAAGCGTTGTTGGATTGGTTTCTTTACAGGCGCTGCAGTTACATTGATCTCCACCTACCTGGGTATTTGGTTTGTACTCCCTTGGTCGCAATCTCAAACAACAGGATTTGGTGTCAACCACAGCGTTTTTTATGACTATATTGCGCAAGGCGTGATGACCAGTTTTCTGGCAGTAGTCGCCCTGACGCATGTTTTGACTCAGCAAGCAATCAAACAAAAGATGATTTGGTCATCTGTTTTGTTTTTTGCTGTGTTCAGCATCACCCACCTTCTGACGGGAAGGACAGGACAGGTTGTGTGTTTATTTGCCTTGTTGGGGGTGATTTTTATTGCATTGCCCCCTCGTAAGGCTTTATTTACAGCCGGTATTTTTCTATTGTCAATCATTATTTTGTATTTGACTTCTTCTGTGATTACACAGCGATTCACTGTTATTTTTTCAGATGTTCAGGCTTACCAGCAAGGACAAGAAATGACGTCAATTGGTGCTCGATTGGCGATGTGGCGTGCATCTTTGAATTTTTATTGGGAACAGCCTTTGTTGGGTCATGGAACTGGCTCTTATCGGTGGTTGGCGGAAAAGGTATTTACAAATCCTGAAATGTGCAAAATATCCTGTGTGCATCCGCACAATCAGTTTCTTTTTTTTGGAGTTGAACACGGGTTAATCGGTATTTTTATCTATTGCTGGTTATTTGTGGGAACCATCAAGATCGCCCTATTGGTCGAACGTCAGTACAAGTTGATTATTTTTGGCTTGTTGACCATCATCGCTGTAGACAGCTTCATCAATTCACCTTTCTGGATCAGCAGTGAGCGCAATTTTTATATGGCTGTTCTTGCCTTGGCGATGACTTCTTTTTACTTGAATAAATCAAGGCCAGCCATGAGTGGAGCGCAGTGAAGCAATGAGATTGCCACCAGCTTGGAAAGTTAAGCGCGAGTTTATTGCTGCCTATGATCAAATAAAATCACTTATTTTAATTTTTACAGCGCCAATCAGACGATCTTATTATGATAAACGCGAACTGACCGCTATCAAATCGTATGATGGGCACCGAGCGCTGCAAGGAAAATTGGTCTTGTATTTGATTTTTCAACCTCGTGGGTTGACGGAGTCTACATTTTTGGCAATCAGATACTTCATTGCTCAAGGCCATGAAGTTTTGGTTGTATCAAATGGGTTGATTCAACACGAAGATATAGAGAAATTGAAGCCACTTTGTTGGCGTGTCATTGAAAGAGAAAATATTGGTTATGACTTTGGTGGCTACCGTTGTGGATTGCATTATTTGAAAAATAATAAAATAGATCTGGAAATGCTTAGTTTGATTAATGACAGTATTTGGCTTCCACTAATCCCTGATGCAAATATATTAACCCAAACAGAAGAAATGAATTCTGATTTTGGTGGGGCCGTGATTTTCAAGAATAAAAAACAAAAATACGGAAATCTTGTCTTGTCCTATTGGGTGACATTGCGAAAGTCAATATTAGAGGCAGAATATTTCTGGGCTTATTGGAGGAAATATCTTCCTACTGGGAATAAAACTTTAACAGTCAAATTGGGGGAGCGTGGGCTTAGTCGCCATATGCATCTTGCTGGGCAACATGCGGATGGTGTTTTTAGTACAGATAAGTTCATGATTGCTGTGAGAAGTGCCAGTATCCAACAGTTGGCGCTTTCTTTAAAGTACGGATCTTTTACCGATCTGTCTTTTCAGGAGGAATGCTCGAAACTTCTAGCCGCTGTTGAATTCGACGATCGGTGGCGCATATCTTGTCTTGATTTTATCGAGCGTGTGGTACACCGAAGAAATTTTCTGCACTCTTTTTGCTACGCCTCTATTGCCATATTGGGCGTGCCATTTCTTAAGAAAAATAATTTAAGGCTGCAAGTTCTGATGCGTATGAAATACCTTGAGGCAGTCTATGCGGGTGATTTGCTGTCACCTGATGCTTGTTTGCTCAAAGAAATTGAAGAAAGTACAGACATCTCAAATCAATCTGCCGCTTTCAGGTAGGCGTAATATTGGGGAATCTCCTTGAAGTAACTACCCAAAGTGGATGGGCTCCAGACAAGTTGCCTTGACTTGTTGTCAACAACAATTTCACCTTCGGCCATCTTTACAAGCATTTCGGGTTTGATCAACAAGCCATTCAAAGTGATCGCTGCCAGATGGGCACGGCGTTTACGGACCCAAGGCAATTGGGCTTTGACATACAGCCACCACCGCCAAGGAAACATGAATTCCCCAGGAAATTTCACGATCAAGGTGTTGGGCAGTTTCTTCATGAAGGGCTGCGCCACCCAGCTGATGAAACGCTCATCCGCCACCATGGGGCGAAAGCCGAAGTCCGGGTGTTGGGCAAAAAAACTGCGGAACGTCTCCGCCACATAGTGGCACTCAGCGGGGTGAAAAACCACCATGGACGAGTTGCCACGGGCGTAATTCTTCTTGTTGGTGAGCTTCAAGACGCTGCGGCCAATTGGACCAAAGGGAATGATGGCGCTGGGCAGCATGGCCACGGTTTGGGGGCTGTCCATCAGGGCCAGTGCGACGCTGATGTCGCCCAAGACGATGGTGTCCAGGTCAATGTAAATGGCCGGCAGGTCTTCGGGCAAAACGCCTTTTTCAAACATGGCCAGTTTGGCCTGGCAGCCGCCTTTTTTAAACGCAGGGTTCAAGAAGAAAGGCGGAAATTCAACGGTGATGGCACCTTCTCGCAAACCGGGTTTGGGCAGGTCGCATATCAGGACGAATCTGGGTGGACTGACCGCGTGCCGTGCGATCTCCTGCATCAGGTGGTTGATGAGTTCAATGGGGTATTTGTCACCCCAGCACACCATGACGCACTGCCAGGTAGGAATGGCCACGGCCGGTGCTGGCGTCATGTTGGTGAAAAAACCGGTTGATGTTGCTTATTTCTGCAGCAAGCCACTGATGCCTTGCACATCCTCGATTTTGAGCACCCCAGCGGCTTGGCGCAATTTGAGTTGGCCCATCAAGAGGTCGTAGCGGGCTTTGGCCAGGTCGCGTTTGGTTTGAAACAGTTGGCTTTGGCTGTTGAGCACATCGATGTTGATGCGCACGCCGACTTGGTAGCCCAGCTTGTTGGCATCCAGTGCGCTTTGGCTGGAGGCCTCAGCGGCTTTCAGGGCGTTGATTTGTCCCAGGCCCGACTGCACGCCAAAGAAGGCGCTGCGCGTGGCCTGGGCCACGTTGCGCTGGGCCGCGTCCAGATCGTTCTTGGCTTTTTCTGCAAGAGAGACGGCTTCTTCGATGCGGTTTTGGGTGGCTGAGCCGGTGTACAAGGGCAGGTTGAATGACAGGCCAATGGTGGCGTTGTTGTTGTCAATTCGGGAGGTCAGATTGCCATTGCGAAAACGCGTCATGCCATAAGAGGCCGTCAAATCCAGGGTAGGCAAATTGCCGGCCTTGGCCTTGTCGATTTCCAGTTGGGCCAGTTCCACGGCAACGCGTGCTTGGGCGATGCCGGGGCTTTGATCGGCGCTTTGTTGGACCCAGTTTTCAGCATCGCCCATGGGCAGGCTGCTGAGGTCGGCACTGGCTTGCAGGGCCAAGGGCTGTGCGTTGGGCGTGCCAACCGATTGGTCAAGGGCCAGTTTTTTCACGCGCAAATCATTGTCTGCGGCGATTTCCTGGGCGGTCACCAAGTCGAAACGCGCTTGGGCTTCGCGGGTGTCGGTGATGGTGGAGGTGCCCACTTCAAAGTTGCGCTTGGCCGCGGCCAATTGTTCGGCAACCGCTGTTTTTTGGGCTTTGACAAAGGTCAGGCTTTCTTGCGCGACCAACACATCAAAATAAGCTTGGCTGACCCGAACAATCAGGTCTTGCTCGGCATTTTTCAGTTGCGCCTGGGCCAGTCCTATTTGTTTCATGCCTTGTTCGTAGCTGGCGGTATTGGCCGCCCTGAAAAGGGGGTGCGATGCGCTGACTGTGGCGCTGCGCGTGCCGTAGCGGGCATCGCCAAGGGAGTTGGATTGGTTGGAGAAATCGGTTTCGCTGAAGCCTGCCCCCAAACCCACGGTGGGGCGCAGCAAGGCCTTGGCCTGTTCTGACTTGGACAAATTCGCTTGGTATTGGGATTGGGCGGCCTTGAAGGCGGCGTCATGGCCTTTCGCGGCCTCGTAAAGCTGGGCCAAACTTTGGGCCTGGGCCGTGCCAGCCCCCAGGGTCGCCAAAACAAGGGTCAAAGGCAAGATGCGCAGTTTCATGGATTTCTTTCAATATTCGTTCAGGTCGGCGGTTTCAATAAACGGGAATGCTGGGGTCCAGATGCGCGGACCAGGCATGGATGCCACCGGCAACATTGGCCACTTGATAGCCTTGTTGCGCTAAAAAAACCGCCACTTGCAGGCTGCGGCTGCCATGGTGGCAAAGGCAGGCAATCGGGCGCTCGGGGTCCAACTCGGCCAAGCGGTCAGGAATGGTTTGCATGGGCATGTGCACCAAGTCCATGTCCTGCAACTGGGCGCTGGCGGTTTGGCACTCCCAGGCTTCACGCACATCCAGCAGGACGGGGCGTTGGGTCTGGGCTTTCGCCCAGTCGGCCAGTTGGGTGGGGGTGATCTGGTCCATGGGGCTCAAAACTGGAAGCGGGAGTGTTCAGCGAAACCGCTCAAGCGGGGCGCATTGCAGTCCCAGGGTTCGGTGGTGGTCCAACTGCTTTCGCTGGTGCGGGTGATCAAGGTGGCGCGCATCATGGGCTCTTCGCCCACAACAGCAACCAAACGCCCGCCCAGGCTGAGCTGCTGCAGCAAAGCGGCGGGCACTTGGGCCACCGAGCCGCCCAGCACAATCACGTCAAAAGGGCCGTCTGCTGCAGCGCCTTGGCTGCCATCGGCTTGGCGCACGGTCACCCGGGTCAGCCCTGCTTTTTGCAAATTCGCTTGGGCTTGGGTGGCCAAGTCCGCGTCGATTTCCAGGCTCAGCACCTGCGCGCCCTGGTGCGCCAGCAAGGCCGCCATGAAGCCCGATCCGGTGCCGATGTCCAGCACTTTGTCGGTTTTTTGTACCGCCAAATCTTGCAGCATTCGCGCCTGCACACGGGGCGCCAGCATGACTTGGTTGGCGGCCTTGCCCAAAGGAATTTCCATGTCGACAAAAGCCAGGGCTTTGTGGGCCAGGGGCACAAAATCTTCGCGCCGCACCACAGACAGCAATTGAAGCACCTGTGGGTCCAGCACTTCCCAAGGGCGGATTTGCTGTTCGATCATGTTGAATCGGGCTTGATTCACATCCATGGGGTTACTCCTGATGGGGTTATCGCTAAATGGCGTTGATTCTAAGGGGCAGTCGCCCCGATTGTCTGGCGGTGTTCCGGTGCCAAGCCGGCTTTTCGTCGAATCCATTGGGCCAAATCATCCATGTAGCAATAAACCACGGGAACCACCACCAGGGTCAGCAACGACGAGGTGATGATGCCGCCGATCACGGCTTGGCCCATGGGGGCGCGCTGCTCAGCGCCCTCGGAGATGGCAAAAGCCAAGGGCAGCATGCCAAAAATCATGGCCAGCGTGGTCATCAAAATCGGGCGCAAACGCACCTTGGCGGCCATCAGCAGGGCTTCGCTGCGCGCCATGCCTTCTTCACGGGCGCGGATGGCAAAGTCGACCAGCAAAATCGCATTTTTGGTCACCAAGCCCATCAACATGATCACGCCAATCACCGAGAACATGGACAAATTCGAGTTGAAGGCCAACAAGGCCAAAACCACCCCAATCAGCGTCAGGGGCAGGGCAGTCATCAGGGCCAGGGGTTGCAAGAAACTTTTGAACTGGCTGGCCAAAATCATGTAAATGAAGATCACCGCCATGGCCAGTGCCGTTGCGGCATGGCCAAAAGACTCGCCCATGCTCTTGGTGGAGCCGCCGAAAGCGTAACGGTAGCCCGGTGGCAAATTCAGGCTCTCCATGGTTTTTCGGATGTCGGCGGAAACCTCACCCACGGAGCGGCCGTAAACGTTGGCGTTGATGGCCACTTCCCGCATCAGGTCGCGCCGGTTGATTTGGTTGGAGCCGGTGGTTTCGGTCACCCGCGCGACTTGCCCGAGGCGCACGACCTGGGGGCTGCCATCGGCAGCCGTGCCCACCACCAAGGGCAGGCGCTCCAGATCTTGCGGGCTGTTGCGCGCATCAGGGGCCAGGCGCACATTCACGTCATAGGTCTGGTCATCGGGGGCGCGCCAATTGCCCACCGTTTGCCCGGCCACCAGGGTGCGCAAAGGGCCAGCCAGTTGCGCCGTGCCCAAGCCCAGGTTCGAGGCCGAATCGCGTTTGACTTCAATGCCTATCATGGGCTTGTTGGGTTTGACGCTGGAATCCAAATCCACCAAGCCAGAGATTTGGCGCAACTTGACCATGGCTTGCACGGCCAAGCGCTCCAACTCTTTTTGGTCGGGGCCTTGCAATGAGAACTCGATTTGTTTGTTGCCGCCCACAGAATCGAGCAAGCCGGTATGGGTGACGGTGATGCCCGGCACCTGCAACAGCCGCTCACGCAAAGACGCAGACATTTGGTCGGCGCTGCGGTTGCGCTGTTTGCGGTCCACCAAACGGATGAACAGGTTGACGTTGTTCTTGCCTTGGGCGTTGGCGGTGTTGATGGTGCTGACGGTGTAGAGCACCTCGGGAAAGTCGCGCAAGATGCGCTCGACTTGCAAAGTTTTGGCCTCGGTGGCTTGCAGCGAGGTGCCCACCGGGGTTTCAAACCTGACCGAGGTTTCGGAAAAATCGGCCTTGGGCACAAACTCGGTGCCCAGCAAACGGGTCATGAACACGCTGACAATGAAAATCACCAAGGCCAGCGCGACGGTGGATTTTTTGTGGTCCAAAGCCCAGCGCAAAATGCTTTGGTAGCCCTCGGCCAATTGGTCGGTGCTGCGGTCAAACCAACCGGTCACGCGGCCAATGGTTTTGTCGTAGAACGACACCGGGGCTTTGCGCTGGCCATGGGCTTCGATGCTGGGGTCATGCCAGATGCTCGACAGCATGGGGTCAAGGGTGAAGCTGACAAACATGGAAATCAGCACGGCGGCCACGATGGTGATGCCAAACTCGTGGAAAAACTTGCCGATGATGCCTTCCATGAACCCGATGGGCAGGAACACCGCCACGATGGACAACGTGGTTGCCAACACGGCCAGGCCAATTTCTTGTGTGCCTTGCAGCGAAGCGTCATAGGCGCTTTTGCCCATTTGCACATGGCGCACGATGTTTTCCCGGACCACGATCGCATCGTCAATCAGCAAACCCACGCACAGCGACAGGGCCATCAGGGTGATCATGTTGATGGTGAAGCCGAACATCTGCATGAACATGAACGTGCCAATCAGGGAGATCGGCAGGGTCAACCCGGTGATGATGGTGGAGCGCCAGGAGTTGAGGAACAAAAAGACGATCAACACCGTCAGGATCGCGCCCTCGATCAGGGTTTGCCGCACATTGTTGACCGACACGCGGATAGAGCGAGAGTTGTCGGTGATGGGCACGAGTTTGATGCCGGGCGGCAGCTGTTGTTGCAGCTCGCTGACGGTTTTGATCAGGCCATCGACCACCTGGATGGTGTTTTCGTCCTGCGATTTTTGCACCGACATCAGCAAGGTGCGCTGCCCGTTGTAAAGCGCCAGGTTTTCCAGCTCTTGCGCCCCGTCTTGCACGCTGGCCACCTGCGACAAACGGATAGGCGTGCCATTTTTGCGGGCCACAATGATTTGGCCAAAATCTTCCGGGCGCACCATGCGCGAGGTGATTTGCACCATGCGCTCTTGCTGCAGCGAGCGAAGGGCCCCCACAGGCGAGTCCTGGTTTTCGTTTCGCACCGCCGCCACCACCTGGTCGGCGGTGATGCCCAAGGCCTCCATGGCAGTGGGCTGCAGGTACAGGTTGATCTCACGGCGGCTGCCACCCACCACGGTGACCGAACCCACGCCACGCACGTTTTCCAGGCGTTTTTTCAGCACCTGTTCAGACCAGTTGGTCAGCTCCACCGCATTGAGTTGTGTGCCATCGGGAATCACGGCCAGCGACCAGACCGCGCGGCTGGACGGGTCAAAGCGCAAAACCCGAGGTTCTTTGACTTCGGTGCGCAGCAGTGGGCGCAGCGAGGCGACTTTCTCACGCACATCCTCGGCGGCTTTGCGGCCATCGATCTGCAGCCCAAACTCAATCACCACCACCGACTGGTTTTCGTAACTGCGCGAGGTCAGGCTGCTGATGCCCGCGATGGCATTCACGCCTTCTTCGACTTTCTTGGAAATCTCGCTCTCAATGATCTCTGGTGAGGCACCGGGGTATTCGGTGATGACCACCACCACTGGAAAATCGATGTTGGGAAACTGATCGACTTTCAGGCGCTGGAGCGAGAACAGGCCCATCACCACCAAGGCCAGCATGACCATGGTGGCAAAGACGGGGTTTTTCAGACTGACACGGGTGAACCACATGCTGTTGACCTTTTAGGGGGCCGCAGCCGTGAATTTGACCAGCACACCTTCACTCAGTGCCCCCACGCCCGCGTTGAGCACCTGGGCACCCTCGCTCAGGCCTTGCACGGCCACCAGGCTCTGGTTGGCCCCTTCGGTGCGCGCGCCGGTTTGCACGCTCACATGCGCCACCTTGCCGTTTTGCACCACCTGCACATAGGGCGAGGGTTTGTCTGTGCGCACGCTGTTGACCGGGACCGAGATGGCCTGAACGCTTTGGGTGCCCAAGCTGCCTTGGGCAAACAAGCCCTGGCGCAAGCCTTCGCGGCCAGCCATGCCCAGATAAACCAGGATGCTGCGGCTGCCGGCTTGGGCGCTGGGGTTGATGCGCAAGACCTGTGCACTGACGGGCTCACTCAGGCCATCGACTTGCAACAGGGCTTTCATGCCCACCCGCACCTGGTTGGCGTCGCTGGCGGTGAGGGCTGCCTCCAGCTCAAGTTGTGACAGGTTCACCACCTCCACAACGCGGGCATCCACCGAGACGCGCTCGCCCGGCTGGGCCATGCGTTGGGCCACCACCCCGGCCATGGGCGAGCGCAGCGTGGCATCGCCCAAGGCCTTGTTGGCCAGGTCCAGCGCGGCCACCGCGGCCATGTAGGTGGCCTGGGCCCCATTCAGGGTGGCTTGTGAAGTGATCAAGGCGGTTTGTGAGATGAAGCCCTGACTGACCAGCGATTGGTTGTTGTCCACCTGGCGTTGGGCAATGCTCACCTGGGCCTTGGCCGCATCGGCTTGTTGCTGGGCTTGGCGCACCCGGGTCTGAAACTCGCTTGGGTCGACTTGGGCAACCACCTGACCGGCTTTGACGCTGTCGCCCTCACGCACGCTCAGGCTGATCAGCTCGCCCGCCACGCGGGCCTTGATGAGCGCGCTCTGACTGGCCTTGATGGCCCCCGAAACAGGAATGCCCAAGCTGATGGCCTGGGTTTGGGCGGTGAACACATCGGTGCGCGCCAATTCAATGCTGGGCGTGGCCGATCTGAGCGCAGTCACCTGGGCCTTGGCCGTTTGGCCTTGCTTGACCCAGCGGGCAACACCGACCGCGATGGCCGCCACAACCACAGCCGACAATATCCAAATGTTTGATTTTTTCATGGGTTTGTATAAATAGACAGGCCACGCGCCATCATTTTGGCGTGTTGCGAGATAAAGGCTTCAGGATCGATTTGTTCACAGCAGGGGCCCCCGTTGCCCATGGAGTGCTTCCACATCACCAAAAACAACAGGGGTGCCATGACCGAATGCATCGCCAGCTCCACATTCATGGGCTGAAATTCTTGGCGGTCAATGCCCCGTTGCAAAGCACTGCGCACCAGCGCGTGGGCAGGAACAATGACCTCGGTTTGGAAAAAAGCCGCCAAATCGGGAAAGTTGCTGGCCTCGCTCATGACCAATTTGGAAATGCCTGAGGCCTTGGTTGCGCCATAGCGGTGCCACCATTGCAGCATCATCAATTCCAGCAGTTCCCCAGAAGCCCCCTGAAACTGCGCCACCTCTTGGGCACCTTGGGCCACGGCAGCGACCAGGTTTTCTCGCACCACCGCCTTGAACAACTCTTCTTTGGTGGGGAAGTACAAAAACAAAGTCCCCTTGGACACACCGGCGCGCATGGCCACCTCTTCAACCCGGGTGGCGGCAAAGCCTTTTTCCACGAACAAATCCAAAGCGGCTTCCAGCAATTCACCGGGGCGGTCTTGCTTGCGGCGTTCTCTTTTGTGGGGCTGTAGATCGGGCACGGTGAATTTTAATGACTGATTGGTTATTAATGTAGGCCATCACTGGCCTGCCGTCAATCCCGGACCGCGCTTCAAAAGGGTGATCACGCCATCCGGTGCATCCAAAAACCGCGAAGCAAATTCTTGCCTTGAACCGAATGCACAACCGAATGCATGGCTTGGTTTTTAGCTGCCCCATGAGAAGACAGTGGCATGCCAATTTTTGCAAGTGGGCCGCAATGGCATTGAAGTGGGAAAAGTCTGGCCCGATTTTCAGGGCTGCGGAACGGGTTCACATTGTTAGAAGTAGAATAAATATGATTTTTAATGATTCATAACAATAAAATCAAAGAAAGAAATTATGTTTGCCAGTTCTGCTGCTATCGGTATTATTTTGGGGTCGGCGTGGTTTGTGTCTGTTCCTGAACCCACCAAGGTCGACAAAGAAACCTTTTCTGTTTCCTACATGACCGATGTACACAACAAAGAGTGGGACCTTTCCTTGTCAAAGGAAAAAAGTGTCGTGGATGTGTCTTACCAGTCCAAACCCACCAGCTTTTACGGCTTGAGGTACGGGGCTTCGGCCATGCTGAACGGTCAAGGCACTTTCATGGTTGGGCCAGGAGTTGGCAAAACCATCGATGTCAAGGGCCTGGACATGACGCTTTTCATCTACCCCTCTTATTCGACCATCAAGGGGGATGACCGTGTCCGTTCTCTGAGCGGCAGTTTCAATTTCAGGACGACTTTCGATATCTCTTATCGCCTCAACGAAAAGACCAAGTTGGGCATAGGTTTGATGCACATCAGCAATGGCGGCTACAAAGAGCCGAACCACGGTTTAGAAGCGCTGCGGTTGACTTTGGGTCGCGATTTTTAAGCTGCTGGAAAGGTGCGCACACCCCAGATCGCCACATTGGCTTGAAGGCCCTGCAAGCCGTGCGTCTTGCAGGGCCATTGCCAAACCACGGGGACTCAGCAACGGCTCGCAGGCCCATAAGGCGGGCCCAGACTGGGTGACGCCGCAGCCACAGATGGGCTTGCGGCTGGAATGGCCAGACAAACGGTCTGCGCTATGGACGGGGACCGCAAAGTGACACTTTGCTCGCGTTGCCCCTCAGTGAATGGGGTTTTTCGATCCCAGCGGCTGGAAACCTGAACATGAGGAAGAGGGGATTTTTTAAAAAAATCTTTTAAATCAAGGGTGTAGCCTGTGTTTCAAGGATTTTTTTGAGATTTTTTGAGAACTTTGAGATTACATATCTTAAACTCTATCCTGCAGTGAACCGATTGATTTTTCCCGCTTGCCGAGGCCGGCAACGGAGGTCAACACAGGCAACGCAGGAGTATGCAGATGTCCGCTCACAACGCATTCAAATTGGCCAGCACCCCGCAGTGCGATGCATTTATCAACCGCTCTCGGGGCGACGGTTGGTCAGAGGTCATGGCGGGCCTGTCGGTCGGCTTGCTGTGCAGCACGCTGGCTTGGGGGCAAGAGATTCCCTGGCATTTGGGAAGCGTGGACGGTGCACAGGCCGCGCCAGCGGCCATCAACACCGCCGGCAATCGGCCAGGCCCTTACCCGGTGGTGGTGGCCGTGATTGACAGTGGGGTGATCCCCGATCACCCCAGTTTGCAAGGTCGTTTATTGCCAGGCCATGACATGGTGTCGGCGAGCAGCAACCTGCGCAAAGGCCGATCTGGCGATTTCCAGCCCGACGAGCGCGATGCGCGTTGTGGGCATCGCGTGTTTTCGGGGGCCTTTCGGGCGCATGGCACCGAAGTGGCCAGCTTGATCGCAGGCAACGGCGCGGACGGTGTATTGGGCGTTAACCCCAAGGCCCTGATTGTCCCGGTGCGCTTGTTTGGTGCTTGTGCCACAGCGCGCCAAGATTTGCTGGACGCCATAGCCTGGGCCGCTGGTTTGCCGGTCAAGGACTTGCCGGACAACCCGCATCCAGCGCGCGTGATCAACCTCAGTTTGGCCGGTGGCTTTGGCGCTTGCACGCCGGATTTGCAAAACCTGATTCAGCGCGTGGTCGACAAGGACATTTTTGTCGTTGCCGCTGCAGGCAACAATTTCCTCAAGCCTTTGCAAGAGCCCGCCAATTGCAAGGGCGTGATTTCGGTGGGCGCACTGGATGCACAAAACCAGATTGCGGCTTACTCCGCCTTGGACCCTCGCACGGTCCTGTATGCCCCCGGTGGCGGGCCTGCTTTGTCAGGCGATGCCCAATGGTCGGTCAATAAACTCAAAGTGGCCAGCTACGACACAAACGCCATGGGTTTTGACCGGCCCAGCGCCCAGTTCCGGGGAGCGGGTACCAGTTATGCGGCACCCATTGTGTCGGGCTTTATTTCATTGTGGCTGTCCCATGCGCCGAACAAAAAACCCATCGATTTTTTGAATGCCCTGGCGCAGTTCTCGCGCCAAGTCAAAACCGTGCCCGAATGCCCCACCTGTGTGCCCCGCGGTCTGGCCATTGTCCAGGGCATGCAAAATCCCGGGCTGGGCCAGGGCTGGCCTCAATAAAAGGCCTGCAGCCCGGTTTGGGCACGGCCCAAAATCAGCGCATGCACATCGTGCGTGCCTTCGTAGGTGTTGACGGTTTCCAGGTTGATCATGTGGCGAATCACATGGTATTCGTCGTGGATGCCGTTGCCGCCGTGCATGTCGCGGGCCATGCGGGCAATGTCCAGCGCCTTGCCGCAGCTGTTGCGCTTGATCATGCTGATCATCTCGGGCACGGCTTTGCCTTCGTCCATCAAGCGGCCCACGCGCAGGCAAGCTTGCAGGCCCAGCGTGATTTCGGTTTGCATGTCGGCCAGTTTTTTCTGAATCAGCTGGTTTTGCGCCAAGGGGCGGCCAAACTGCACCCGGTCCAAGGTGTACTGTCGGGCGCGGTGCCAGCAGTCTTCGGCCGCGCCCAGTGCGCCCCAGGCGATGCCGTAACGCGCTTTGTTCAGGCAACCGAACGGGCCCTTGAGGCCGTTCACGTGGGGCAGCAGGTTTTCAGCGGGCACAAACACCTCGTCCATGACGATTTCGCCGGTGATGCTGGCGCGCAGGCTCATCTTGCCCTCGATCTTCGGGGCTGTCAGGCCCTTCATGCCTTTTTCGAGGATGAAGCCGTGGATGGCTTCTTGGCCGCCGACCGAGCCGTCGGCATTTTCCAGTTTGGCCCAGACCACAAACACATCGGCAATGGGCGAGTTGGTGATCCACATCTTGGCGCCATTGAGGATGAAGCCACCATCGACCGGTTTGGCACGGGTGATCATGCTGGCCGGGTCCGAGCCGTGGTTGGGTTCGGTCAGGCCAAAGCAGCCCACCCATTCGCCGGTGGCCAGCTTGGGCAGGTACTTTTGGCGTTGCGCTTCAGAGCCGTATTCGTTGATCGGGTGCATGACCAGCGAACTTTGAACGCTGATGGCGCTGCGGTAGCCGCTGTCTACGCGTTCCACCTCGCGGGCAATGAGGCCATAGGCCACATAGCTCAGACCGGTGCAGCCGTAGCCTTCGATGGTGGAGCCCAAAAAGCCCATGGCCCCGGCCTCGTTCATGATCTCGCGGTCAAATTTTTCATGGCGGGCGGCCATCAGCACCCGGGTTTGCAAGCGTTCTTGGCAAAAGGTGTGGGCGGCTTCGACGATGGCGCGTTCGTCATCGCTCAATTGCTCGCTCAACAAAAAAGGGTCATTCCATTGGAAGGTGGGTTTCATTTCTGGCTCCGGGGTTCAGGGTGATCGTGGTCAGGCTGCTCAGGCGTTGAACAGGCCCGTTTTCATGGTGTTGTCATGGCCGCGAAAACGCGGTTTCATCTCTTGGGGTTTTCAGCATTGTTGGCACTTCATGAATAGTTGTCTAATATAGATTAACGATTCATCAATATAAATATCAAATACATGGAATTCCGTCACCTGCGTTACTTCCTGATGTTGGCCGAAGAACTGCATTTTGGCCGCGCGGCGCAGCGCCTGTCGATTTCGCAACCGCCCCTGAGCCTGAACATCCAGCAATTGGAGGCCTCTGTGGGGGCGCAATTGTTCAACCGCAACAGCCGTGGGGTGCAACTGACGGCCGCTGGTTTGGCCTTTGTGCCCGCCGCCAAGGCGTTGCTGGCGCAGGCCGGGGCGGCCGCACGGCAGGCGCGTGAAGTGGCCCAAGGGCAGGAGGGGCAGCTGCTGATTGGTTTTGCCGGGACCATGTTGTATTGCGGTCTGCCTCAAATTTTGAGCCAGTTCCAAATCAGCCACCCCAGGCTGAAGTTGGTGCTGCGCGAGCTGAGCTCCACAGAGCAGTTGTCTGATTTGCTGCGCGAGCGGCTGGATGTGGGTTTTGTCCACACCCCCCGGGTGCCGCCCGGGTTTGAAAACCTGTTGGTGGCCAGCCAGCCCTTGGTGGCCTGTTTGCCAGTCAGCCACCCCTTGGCAACGGCCCCCCAACTGGGCTTGGAGGCTTTGCGCGGGCAAGACCTGGTGGTGGTCTCGCGCGCCGTCTCGCCCGACTACCACGAGCGCATCTTGAGGGTCTGCGAGCAAGCCGGCTGGCTGCCCCAAGTGGTGCATGAATTGCGCCACTGGTTGAGCGTGGTGTCCCTGGTGTCGCAAGGCCTGGGCGTGGCCCTGGTGCCGCAGGCCTTGCAACAGTCGGCCATGGCCGGGGTGGTGTTTGTGCCCCTGCAAGAGGTGGATGTGCGTTACGACACCCGTTGCCTGTGGCGCAGCGACCGCGACCAAGCCGCGCTGAAGGACTTTGTGCAGGCGGTGCAGGGCGGTGGGATGCAGCCGACCGATAATTGAGTTTCGTTGCCAAGCCCATAGGCGTTGCACCCCGCATCGCAGGGGGGATAAAAAAACGGATCACCGCGCAGGGTTGCGATGCCCAACGCAAAAAATTCAAAAGGAATCAACATGAGTGACACATTGGTATTGGGTGGCGGCTGCTTTTGGTGCACCGAGGCGGTGTATGTCAAGGTGCGGGGCGTGAGCGACGTGGAGTCGGGCTACTGCAACGGCAAAACCGCATCGACCACCTATGAGGCGGTTTGCACCGGCCGCACGGGCCACAACGAGGTGGTGAAACTCGAATACGACCCTGCGCAAATCAGCACCCGAGAGCTGCTGGAAATTTTCTTTGTGATCCACGACCCCACCACGCTCAACCGCCAAGGCAACGACACGGGCACCCAGTACCGCAGCGGCATTTACTTCACCACGCCCGAACAGGCCGAGGTGGCGCGTGCGATGATCGCCGAGTTGACAACGGGCAACGCCTTTCGCCAACCCATCGTGACCGAGGTCTTGCCCCTGGCCCTCTACAGCGCGGCCGAGGATTACCACCAGGACTTTTTTGAGCGCAACCCTTACCAAGGCTATTGCATGGCCGTGGCCGCGCCCAAGGTGGTGAAGTTCAAAAAAACCTTTGCACGTTTGGTGCGTGACTGAATCCCCCTTAACTTGATTTTTGACATGGACAAATCGCGTTCATACCGGTCCATTTGGCAGAGTTCTCTGCTGATCTTGGCCCTGTTGTGGACGCCGATTTGGGGGCAATGGCACGCCATTGAGCACACCGACCTGCAGGCAAAGTCGGCACCGCATGGCTTGCACCCAAGCCATGCCCATGAAGACCACAAGCTTGCCCCGACTGGCGATCAATTTGGCCATGCCGCAGGCTCCGACCT
>CAMCNQ010000007.1 GCA_945875955.1 Limnohabitans sp. Rim8
TCGACCCCCAAGGTAATGCCACCATGGGCTCGGGCATTGACAAGCGCCAGTTGGCGCTCAGCGTCTACGACGTGTTGCTGGAGTCCGCCTCGGTGGCCGAGGCCGTGGTCAAGGCCACGCAATGCGGCTATGACGTGCTCAGCGCCAACCGCGAGTTGGCGGGTGCTGAGGTGGAGTTGGTGCAGCTCGAGCAGCGTGATCAGCGCTTGAAAAACGCCTTGGTCGTGGTCGATGGCGATTACGACTTTGTGTTGATCGATTGCCCGCCGTCTTTGTCCATGTTGACGCTGAACGGCCTGTGCTCGGCGCACGGCGTGATCGTGCCCATGCAGTGCGAGTATTTCGCCCTGGAAGGCCTGACCGATTTGGTCAACACCATCAAGCAGGTGCACGCCAACATGAACAAGGATTTGAAGATCATCGGTTTGCTGCGCGTCATGTTTGACCCCCGCATCACCTTGCAAATGCAAGTGAGCGACCAGCTCAAGGCCCACTTTGGCGACAAGGTGTTTGACACCGTGATCCCGCGCAATGTGCGTCTGGCCGAGGCCCCCAGTTATGGCTTGCCCGGCGTGGTGTTTGACGCATCGGCCAAAGGCAGCCAAGCCTATGTGGAATTTGCCAGCGAGTTGGTGCGGCGCGCACCGTCGCTGTGAGCAGCATCTGGCATGCCTAGCCCCTCAACCAGTTTATTGCCACCCTTGGTCGACACCGAGGGGCCCATGGTGGATGTGCTGCTTTTGCCGGGCTGGCAAGGCGGTGGCGCAAACCATTGGCAAATGCGCTGGGCGCATTTGTACGGCTATGCGGTGCTTGAACAAAACGATTGGCTGCATCCGCTGCGCGGCGATTGGTTGGCGCGCCTGGACGAAAGCGTGATCGATGCGCCAAGGCCAGTGGTTTTGGCCGCGCACAGTCTGGGCTGTATTTTGGTGGCGGCCTGGGCTGGGGTGACGCGCCACGCCCAGCGAGTGCGCGGCGCTTTGCTGGTGTCCCCAAGCGACACCGAAGCGCCCCCGTTGCGCGACCGTTTACCAGGCTGGTCTCCCATTCCTCGCCACAATTTGCCCTTTCCCTGCACCCTGGTGGGCAGCCAAAATGACCCCTTTTGTACACACGCACGGGCTCAGGGTTTGGCCAAAGACTGGGGCGCTCATTGGTTCTGCCCGGGCGAGGCCGAAGACATCAACGCAAATCCATCGCTGGGCGATTGGCCACAGGGCCACTCGCTGCTGCAAACACTCATGAAAGATTGACCATGGTCACCAAAAAACCCAAAGGCCTAGGCCGTGGACTGGAGGCCTTGTTGGGCCCCACCGTGCAAGACACCCCTGGCGCGGCCATGGCCGCCGACACCGGCGTGCCAACACAACTCAAACTCGAGCAAATGGTGCCGGGCATGTACCAGCCGCGCACCCGCATGGACGAGGGCGCTTTGTATGAATTGGCCGAATCCATCAAGGCGCAAGGCATCATGCAGCCCATTTTGGTGCGCCTGCTGGAGGCGGGCGAGCATGCGGGCAAATACGAGATCATTGCCGGTGAGCGGCGTTTTCGCGCTTCGCGTTTGGCGGGCTTGGACCGCGTGCCGGTGCTGGTGCGCGATGTGCCCAATGAGGCTGCTGCCGCCATGGCCTTGATCGAGAACATCCAACGTGAAGACCTCAACCCATTGGAAGAGGCCCAAGGCCTGCAACGCTTAATCAAAGAGTTTGGGCTCACTCACGAAACAGCCGCCCAGGCCGTGGGGCGCTCGCGCAGCGCCGCCAGCAACCTCTTGCGCCTGCTCAATTTGGCCGATCCGGTGCAAACCATGCTGATGGCGGGCGACCTGGACATGGGCCATGCCCGCGCGCTTTTGTCCTTGGACAAGGCCGCTCAGATCACCGCCGCCAACCAAATTGCGGCCAAAAAACTGTCGGTGCGTGAGGCCGAAAGCCTGGCCAAAAAACTGGGTGCCGAATTCAATTTGGTGCAGCAAAAGCCCAAAAAGGAAAAATCACGCGACATTCGCCGGGTCGAAGAGGAGTTGTCTGACCTGCTCATGGCCGAGGTCGAGGTGCGCGTGAAAAAGCGCGTCAAGCGGCAGGGCAAGTTCGAAGAAATGGGCGAGTTGAGCATCCAGTTTGGATCGCTTGACGAACTCAATGGATTGATCGAGAAACTGCGCGGGTAAGGGCTTGGCTGTGCGCTTGATCCAGGTGTTGCGCCGCTGGTGGCAAGGCGAGCAGGCTGCCGGGGCTTATGCGGGTCTGAGCCGCGAACAACTCTTGGTCATCTGTTTCGGCATGGTGGGGGTCAATTCGCTGGTCTTTTATTTTCTGCCCCAGCCCCACTACGACCCACGCGCCAACTTGCTCGCGGCCATGGTTTTGCTGGGCCTGCTGCCCTTTGCCATGTCACCGCGTTGGCACCACTTGATGGCGAATGTGGGCCTGCTGGTGGTGGTGGCCTTGGTGGGCCATGTGGCGATCAAGACCGGGGGCATCCATTCACCGACATTGGTGTTTTTAACGGTGTTGGCCGTGCCCGCCTTGTTTTTCTTGGGCCCAGTGGGGGCCGGTGCGTGGTTGCTCGTGGTCTTGACGCTTTATGTGTGCCTCTTGCTGGCCAGCTTGCAAATGGATGGGTTGCGCCCCATTGCCCCCCAAGGCATGGTCATCTGGGCCTGGGGCAACCATGTCTTGGCCGCTGCCAGTTTGCTGTGGGTGTTGCGTTTGTATGAGCGAAATCACCGCAAGCAATGGGCCGAGGTGCAAGCGCGCAACCAGGCCTTGGAGCGCATGCAGGCGCAACTGCTGGCGGCGCAAGCGCACAAGGATGATTTTGTCGCCGCTGTTGGGCACGAGTTGCGCACCCCCATGAACGCCATCCTGGGTCTCAATGGGGTCTTGTGCGAAGAGTTGGCGGACGACCCCTTGAATGCGCAAACGGCCCAGCATATTCGGCACTCCACCGAGCACCTTTTGCGGGTGGTCAATGACATTTTGGACTTTGCCCAATTGCAAGCCGGGCGTGTGCTGTTTTTCCCGCAGTCCTGTGCCTTGGCTCCCTGGTTGACGCAAACTTTGCAGCCCTACCAGGTGCGTGCCCAAGCCAAGGGGCTGGACTGGCAGGTGAGGCTGTCAGCGCAACTGCCCCCTCAGGTGGTGATCGATGCTCAGCGCCTGGGTCAAATTCTGGGTTATCTGCTCGACAACGCCATCAAGTTCACGGCCAGTGGCCACATCTGGTTGGCCATGCAGGTCAAAGACGAGCGTTTGTGTGTGCAGGTGCAAGACAGCGGCCGTGGGGTTGCGGCAGAGAGACAAAAACAAATCTTCAACCGCTTTGAGTCGGCCGATATAAGCACCGCCCAAGCCTTTGGCGGCACCGGCTTGGGCTTGAGCATTTGTGAACGCCTGGTGGTTTTGCAAGGGGGCCGCATCGGGGTGGACAGTGCGGTCGGCCAGGGGTCTGTGTTTTGGTTGGAGTTGCCACTGCAAATCGCCCCACAGCGCACCGAAACCCCTGAGCGCAGCGTGCGTGTTTTGGACTGCCAAGCGGTGTTTGACGTGTTGGTGGTGGACGACAATGCCATGAACCTGATGGTGGCCCAGTTGCAGCTGCGCAAGCAGTGGCCGCAGGCGCGGGTCATCACGGCCAGCTCGGGCCTCGAGGCCTTGGCGGTGATTCAGACGCAGCACCTGGATGTGGCCTTGATCGACATGGTCATGCCCGATATGGATGGCCTTGCCGTTACCCGGCACCTCAGGCAATTGCCTTTGCCATGGCGCGATCTGCCGGTGGTGGCGCTGACCGCCAACGC
Source organism: Limnohabitans sp. Rim8 (assembly GCA_945875955.1). Lineage (GTDB taxonomy): Bacteria > Pseudomonadota > Gammaproteobacteria > Burkholderiales > Burkholderiaceae_C > Limnohabitans_A. The sequence goes on from CAMCNQ010000007.1 coordinate 3,809, forward strand.
CAACCCGGTGGACCGCCAGCGCTGTTTGGATGCGGGCATGAACCGCGTGCTGTACAAACCCATGGACCCGGGACTTTTGGTTGGCACCTTGTCGGAACTTTTGGCGCACAAGCAGGAGCCCGCATGACAAGGGTACGACTCGGGCGATGGATGGCCAAGGTGGTTGTGCTTTATTTGCCTGCGGCTTTTCGCGGCGGCAAGATGCCCTACTTGTTTTTCTTTGAGTTGCTGATCATCTTGGTCTTGCTGCTTTTTCCGCTGCTCAACCCCTATCACCAAGCGCCATTGGCGCCATATGGTTTTGCGCTGCTCATGGTCTTGCAGATGGTCTTGATCAGCCGTGGCATGCCCTTGAAACAGGCGATACACCTGATCGGCTTGATCGGTTTGGCCTATTTGATGTACGCCGCCTGGACTTCTGGTGGCGTTTTTTCGCCGCGCCTGTCGTGGTTGTTGATTTTGCCGGTGATCCCTTTTTACATCATCGGCCCGCGCGCTGGCTATGTGTGGCTGTGGGTGGTGATTGCCGCACAAACCCTGGTGGCCGCCTGGACCGCACAGGGCTGGTTGATGGCGGGTTTGTCAGGTGATGCGGCGCAAAGCAAATATGCTTTTGTCACCTTTTCGGCCGTGTCTTTGATGCTGCTCTTGGTGCCCTTGGTGTACGACCAGCAGCACCGTGCGAACTTGCGTGAAGGGCGCTCAAGGCAACAAGAGCTGGAGAAAAAACAGGTGGAGCTGGAGCAGGCCCAAGTCCTGCGTGAGCAATTTATTGCCTCTGTCAGCCACGAGTTGCGCACGCCCATGAACGCCATCTTGGGCTTCAACAACCTGTTGATGCAGCGGGTGCGCGACAAACCCCGCGCCCATGAAATATTGAGGCACACGCACCAGTCGGCCGAACATTTGATGACGGTCATCAACGACGTGCTCGATTACTCGCAGTTTTTGACAGGAGGTCTGAAAGCGCAAGCCGAAACCTTTGCCCTGCGCGCCACGGTGCAGCAGGCGTTTGATTTGTTCGCCCCCCGCGTCAAGAGCATGCACCTGACGTACCGCTGCGAGATCGCAGACGATGTGCCCGAATGGGTCAGCACCGACCGGCACCGCCTGATGCAAATCTTGGTCAACCTTTTGGGCAATGCCCTGAAGTTCACCCACCAAGGCGAGGTGGTGTTGCGGGTGCAGGCCGAGCCCACAGGCGTGCTGTTTGGCGTGCAAGACACCGGCATTGGCATTGCGCAACAAGACCAGGCGCGCATATTCAGCCGCTTCACACAGGCCCAAGGCGAGACCCAAAGGCAGTATGGTGGAAACGGTTTGGGCTTGGCCATCACCCAAGGTTTGGTGGGCTTGCTGAATGGGGAAATTGGTTTCGAAAGCAGCCCTGGGCAAGGCTCGCGTTTTTGGTTTCGGCTTCCCTTGATGGCGCAAACACCGCCGCAAGCGGCGACAAACAAGACCCCCGTGCTGCAAAGCGCCGGCCAGGCCTGGAAATTTTTGGTGGTGGATGACCACCGCTTGAACCGTTTGTTGGTCAAACAGATTTTGCAAAACGCCTGGCCACAAAGCACCATCGTCGAAGCTGAAAATGGCGCAAAAGCCCTGTCGTTGTGGCGGCAACAGCGCTTTGACTTGGTTTTCATGGACATGCTCATGCCGGTGATGGACGGGGTGCAAACCACGCAAGCGATACGCCAGTCCTTCGCCAAACACGGCCTGGCGCCCGTGATGGGCCTGACCGCCAACGTCAACCCCCAAGACCTGGCCCGTTTCAAAGACGCGGGCTTGAGCGCATTGCTGCTCAAGCCCTTTGATCCGCAACAGCTGTGCGACCAGGCCGAGGCTTTGTTGCTGCGTGGCAACACCCTAGGCGGTAACGCCCAGGCAAGCCCTGTCAGCGGCTGAATCCTGAGGCCCCAAGCTTGTGGCAGAGCCTGCGCAGCTGAGGCTGTGCCCAACTGAATTTAGGTTCAAACGCGCTGTGCCCATGCATTTTTTGATGGCCCTCATGGATTTGAAGGATGGGGCAAACCCGGTTCACGCGGTCAGGCTGTTGGGGTTGTAATCTCCCTCAACAACCAGGCAGGAGGGCCTAAACCATGTACCTGAGTGCAAAACAGACCTCGCTTTTGGCCCAAATCATGCAGACCATGGCCGAGCCGCATGAAGAAATGGAGATTCGGGAAATCATGGGCGACTTGGTCATGCAATTGCTGGGCGCGCAGTATTACGCCAGCTTTGTCTGGCAACCCCAAGCACAGGCGTTTGGTTTGCCCACACAAATCAACATGGACCCGATGAACCTGCACGCCTACCAAAACCACTACCAGTTTCACGACCCCATCACCCCACTCATGCAGCGTTACCAAGTGGCGGTTAGGGCCACCGATGTGTTGCCCATGGAGACCTTGAAAAAAACCGAGTTCTTCAATGATTTTTTGAACAAAGACGGCCTGTACTGGGGCGTGAACCTCTACGCCTGGCACCAAGGCCAAAACCTGGGCGACATGCGCATTTGGCGCGACAAGCGCAGGGAGAACTTCACGCCAGACGAATTGCGCCTGCTCGACATGCTGTTGCCCGCCTTTGTCACCGCACTGGCCCGTGCACAAAGGGCGACGCAGCCCAATGCCCTGCCCTTGAACACCTTGTCGCAAAGGCTGACCCCCCGCGAGCAAGAGACTGCGCGTTTGGTGATGTTGGGCAGGTCAGACAAAGAAATCGCACGCGAACTTCAAATCTCCATCACCACCGTGCGCACCCATTTGGACAACGCCTTTCGCAAAGTGGGGGTCAGCAGCCGGGCCGCCTTGGTGCACAAGTTGAGACCCTGAGGCTATTCATCTCCTGAGTTTTGAGGATGGTCCTGGGCATGGGGTCTGCATAGGATGAAAACAGCGTCCATCCGGGCGCTTCAACATCCAAGGAGACATTCATGACCCCCAATGCATCACGTCGACAATTTTTTAAAAGCACGGGCGCTGTATCAGCGGCCGCCATGTTGGGCGGCGTTGGCTTGAGCGCCTGCGGCGGCAGCAGTGGCGTCACGGCATTGACCGCAGACGAACAGATGGCGCTTACCGCAACGCAGGCGCTGGCCGCCTATAAAGCGGGCAGCATGACGGCCACCGCTTACGTTACCAACCTGATCAACCGCGCCAAGTCATTGACCGACCTCAACGCCATGATCACCATCGACGAAGCGGGCGCTCTAGCTGCGGCCAAGCTGGTCGATGCAGACCGTGCTGCAGGCAAAACATTGGGGCCCTTGGCAGGTCTTCCGATTGTGGTCAAAGACAACATCAACACCAAAGGCATGAAAACCACGGGCGGCACTTGGTCCTTGCGCAATTTTCAGCCCACAAAAAATGCGCCGTCGGTGCAAAAACTGGTTGAGGCAGGTGCCATCATTTTGGGCAAATCCAACCTGCATGAGTGGGCCTTTGGCATCACCAGCACCAACTTCACATTGGGCATTGACCCCATCACCAAAGAGGCCAACCGCCCTTGTAAAAACCCCTATGACACCAGTCGCATTCCTGGTGGATCGTCGGGCGGTACAGCCGTAGCCGTCGCTGCACGCTTTGCGCCAGCAGGTCTTGGCACCGACACCGGTGGCTCGACACGCGTGCCCGCGTCGTTCTGCGGCATTGCAGGCTTTCGTCCCTCAGTAGGCAATGGCGGCCAAGAGCGCCGCTATCCCGATACAGCCACAGACGCGCTGCCGATCAGCACCACACGCGACACCGTGGGCCCCATGGGCCGCACCGTGGCCGACATCGCCTTGCTTGACTCGGTCATCACTGGCGCAGCAGTGCCCACGGCCAAAGCGCTCAAAGGCTTGAAGGTGGGCATCCCCGCGGCCTTCTGGGCCAGTTTGGACGACAGCGTGAAGCCTGTGGCGGATGCTGCCAAGAAAAAGCTGGCCGATGCCGGCGTGGTGTTTGTGGACGCCGATTTGGCCGACATCATGGCTCAGAACGACAAGGTGTCATTTCAAATTGCATTGCACGAACCTGTCGCTGCGATTCCTGCTTACTTGACCGCCAACAGCGCACCCGTCACCACCGTGGCACAGGTTCAGGTCGGCTTGACCAGCCCTGACGTAGTGGGTGCTTTTGCTGCGATTGCGGGTGATGTGTATGGCGGCGCTTATGCCGATGTCATGACCACCCAGCGCCCAGCATTGCAAAAACTCTACACAGACTACTTTGCTTTGGCAAAAGTGGATTGCGTGATGTTCCCAACCACCCTCTTGGCTGCACCCAAGATCGATCCAGTCAATGGCTCCAAAAGCCTCAGCTACACCTCAGGGGGAGTTGAGCAAAAGGACAAAGACACTTTTGCCACCTGCATCCGCAACACCGATCCCTGCACCAACGCCGGCCTTCCCAGCTTGTCTATCCCTGCGGGCATGACCGCTGGCGGCTTGCCGTTGGGCATGGAGATCGACGGCCCCTTGGGCTCAGACGCCAACTTGTTGGCCATAGGCATGGCGATTGAAGCGGTCTGGGGGCCACTCAAAGCACCCGCGTTGTAAAGCCAGCTGGCCTTGGCCAGCCTGCATTCACCGGACATTCACCTGATGGGGGCCAAGTGACGGCGACGCCACTTGGCCCCTTGTCTTTAGCCGCCAGACACGGCTTTGGCCTCGGGTTTGCCTACACAATAGACGGCTGTCCTTTTTTAAATCCCATGTTGAAGCCCTTTTTTCGTGATCTGGCCCTGTCTACCGTGGTCGCGGGATTTGTCGCGGTGCTGGTGGGGTTCAGCAGTTCGGCCGCCATTGTTTTTTCGGCGGCGCAGGCGCTGGGCGCCAGCCCGGCGCAAACCGCCTCCTGGATGTGGGCCTTGGGACTGGGCATGGGCGTCAGCAGCTTGGGGCTGAGCCTTTGGTACAAAAAACCGGTGCTCACTGCTTGGTCTACGCCGGGTGCGGCGGTGCTTGCAGTGAGCCAAGGCGTCACACTGCCTCAGGCCACAGCGGCTTTCATGGTTTGCGCTGTGCTGATTGCCTTTGTCGGTTTCAGTGGCCTGTTTGAGCGCTTGATGTCGCGCATCCCCATGGGGCTGGCCAGCGCCTTGCTGGCGGGGGTGTTGGCCCGCTTTGCCTTGGACGCGGTGGGCGCTGTCCAGCAAGCCCCTGTGTTGGTGTTGGCCATGACGGCAAGCTATTTGTTGTGCCGTCGCTGGCAAGCACGCTGGGCCGTGCCCTGTGTGTTGCTGGTGGGCATGGCCGTGGCCGCGCTGCAGGGGCAATTGCATTTGGGCCATTTTCTTGGGGTCTGGGCCCAACCTGTTTGGGTCAGCCCCGAGTGGCACTGGGGGGCCATGGTCAGCGTGGCCCTGCCTTTGTTTGTGGTCACCATGGCCTCGCAAAACATGCCGGGGGTAGCGGCGCAACGTGCCATGGGCTACGACACACCGGTCTCGCCCGTGGTGGGCACCACCGGCGTGGTGTCGCTGTTGTTGGCACCTTTTGGCGGCTATGCCATCAACTTGGCGGCGATCACGGCGGCCATCTGCATGGGCCCAGAGGCGCACACCAATCCCTCGCGGCGTTACACCGCCGCTGTCGCTGCGGGGGTGTTCTACATGGCCATGGGTTTGGCGGGCGGCACCATCGCCAGTTTGTTGGCGGCCTTTCCCAAGGCCTTGGTGTTGTGCGTGGCCGGCCTGGCCTTGCTCGGCACCATCGCCTCAGGCTTGAGCGCCGCCATGCACGACGCCAAGCACCGCGAGGCCGCTTTGCTCACCTTTTTGGTGAGCCTCTCGGGCGTGACGCTGGCGGGTGTGGGGTCGGCCTTTTGGGGCCTGCTGGTGGGCCTGGTGGCGCTGAAGGTCTTGTCCGTGCGCCAGACTTGAGGGGGCGCAGGATCTGCCTGCGCCAGTGGGTTTCACATCGAGAAAATTTTGCCCGGGTTCATGATGTTGTGCGGGTCCAACGCGCGCTTGATGGTGCGCATCATGTCGACGGCGCCTTCGCCGGTTTCGGTGCGCAAGAAGTCCATCTTGTGCAAGCCAATGCCGTGTTCACCCGTGCAAGTGCCGCCAAGCCGCAGGGCGCGGCTGACCAGTTGTTGGTTCAAGGCCTCTGCCGTGGCGCACTCTTGCGGGTTGTTCGGGTCGATCAAATACCCGAAATGGAAGTTGCCGTCGCCCACATGGCCAACCAAGAAGTAAGGCAAGCCGCTGGCATCGGTTTCGGTGATGGAGTCCAGCAGGCAGTCGGCCAAACGGCTGATGGGCACGCAGGTGTCGGTGCTGATGGCACGGCAGCCGGGCTTGCTTTGGATGGCCGCAAAGTAGGCGTTGTGCCGGGCGGTCCACAGGCGGGTGCGCTCTTCGGGCGTGACGGCCCACTCGAACGCGTTGCCACCCATGTCACTGGCCAATTCTTGGACGGTCTCGGCTTGCTCTTTCACGCCAGCCGGTGAGCCATGAAACTCCATCAGCAGCAGGGGTTCTTCGCGCAGCTTCAGCTTGGCATAGGCGTTGACCATGCGCACGGCGTTGTGGTCGATCAGCTCAACCCGCGCGATGGGCACGCCCAATTGGATGGTTTGGATCACCGTGTGCACGGCCGCCTCGATGCTGGGGAAGGAGCAAATGGCCGCAGAGATGGCTTCTGGCAAAGGGTAAAGGCGCACCGTGACCTCGGTGATCACGCCCAAGGTGCCTTCGCTGCCCACCATCAGGCGGGTCAGGTCGTAGCCGGCGCTGGATTTTTTGGCGCGGGTGCCGGTGCGGATGACTTCACCGCTGGCGGTGACCACCTCCAAGGCCAGCACGTTTTCACGCATGGTGCCGTAGCGCACGGCATTGGTGCCGCTGGCGCGCGTGGCGCTCATGCCGCCAAGGGTGGCGTCGGCACCCGGGTCGATGGGAAAAAACAGGCCGGTGGACTTGATTTCTTCATTGAGCTGTTTGCGCGTCACACCCGGCTGCACTGTCACCGTGAGGTCTTCGGCATTGATGGCCAGCACCTTGTTCATGCGCATCAGGTCGATGCTGATGCCGCCTTGCACGGCCAGCAAATGGCCCTCCAAAGAAGAGCCGACGCCAAAAGGAATCACCGGCACATGGTGTTCGGCGCACAGCGTGACCGCATCGGCCACGTCTTGGGTGGATTCGGCAAACACCACGGCGGCCGGGGGCGGCACATGGGTGAAGGCCGACTCGTCGCGACCGTGTTGCTCACGCACCACCAAGGCGGTGGAGCAGTTGCCTTTGAAGCGCGCTTTCAGGGCAGACAAAAACGCTTCGGGAATGGCGCGCTGGGCAATTTCAGGCGCCAGATGGGCGGCAGCGGTTGGTGCGTTCATGGGGTCTCCAGGGGCGGCGGGTCTGGCCAGCCGCGTTGTGTGTGAATGCAGTTTACGCCGCAAATGCGGGCCATGGTGTCCGGTGTCAGACATTTCCCAGCGAGATGGCCGACAATCGCCAAACACCCGCAGAATGAAAAAAAGGACAGGAACATGGGCAACCGACTCACACAAATCGCCACCCGCACCGGGGACAACGGCACCACCGGGCTGGGCAACAACCAGCGCGTTTCGAAAAACAGCTTGCGCGTGCACGCCATGGGCGAGGTGGATGAACTGAACTCGCACATTGGCCTGTTGCTCTGCGAAGACATGCCCGAACAGGCCCGCGCGGTCTTGGTTGAGGTGCAGCACCAACTGTTCAACCTCGGTGGTGAGCTGTCCATCCCCGGCTTTGAACTGCTCAAAGAAGAGGCGTTGGCGGCACTCGACAGCGCCTTGGAAACATACAACGCGCAGCTGCCCAAGCTCGAAGAATTCATCTTACCTGCCGGTAGCCGGGGCGCGGCGCAGGCCCATGTGTGCCGCACCGTGGCGCGCCGGGCCGAGCGCGCCTGCGTGGCCTTGGGCAACGAAGAGGCCCTGAACGACACCCCGCGCCAATACCTCAACCGCTTGTCGGACCTGATGTTCGTATTGGCCCGCGTGCTCAACCGCATGAACGGCGGCGACGATGTCTACTGGAAGAGCGCCCGCATGGGCCAAGGCACCAGCGCCCCATGAAAGGGGCGCTCGCATGGGCTCTGGTGGCGATGTGGGCCAGCCCGGCCAGCGCGGCCATGCAAACCATGACCCTGTCTTGCGCCGTGGCCTACCTGCCCGCCCGCAGCACCTGGGTGCGTGAAGTGCAAATCGACTGGGAAGGCCAAAGCATGCGCGCCATCCGCATCGATGGCGTTGCCCCCTACCGGTATGGCCTTTTGCCTCAGGGCTTCATCACCGCCATCGACAACGAGCGCATCCAACTGGATTTGAAGCAGGCGCAATGGACCAGCGATTTTCGGGGGCAGGCTTCGGGCCAGGGCCGCTGCGAGGTGCTCGCGCGCTAAAGCCTGTCACCAAAGTGCCCATTTGCAGGGTTGACGCAGGTGACAGCCGGGCATGGGCACTGCTACCCTCATTGGCATGAACACCGACATGCCGCCCAGCCCGCCCAGCCCCTATGTGCCCCAGATCCGGCTTTACCAAAACTGGCTGCGCGAGCAACGCGGCCTGACGTTTGACACTTACAACGCCCTGTGGCGGTGGTCGGTGACCGAGTTGGATGCGTTTTGGCAAAGCATCTGGGATTACTTTGAGCTGCAGTCGCCCACGCCGCACAGCGCGGTGTTGGCGCGCAATGCCATGCCAGGAGCCCAGTGGTTTGTGGGGGCCCAGACCAATTACGCCCGCCAGGTGTTCAGGCATGTGGTGCCTGCGCATGCGGCCGGCTTTTCCGCGGTCATCAGCCACAACGAAAAGGGCCAACGGCGGGCGCTGAGTTGGCCGCAGCTGCGCCGCCAGGTGGCGGCCCTGGCCCTGCACCTGCAGGGCCAAGGTGTGCAACCCGGCGACAGAGTGGCCGCCTACATGCCGAATATTCCCGAAGCCATGGTGGGTTTTTTGGCCACCGCCAGCATCGGCGGGGTGTGGAGCATTTGCGCGCCCGACATGGGCACCAACGCGGTGCTGGACCGCTTCAAACAGATCGAGCCCAAAGTGCTGATCGCCGTCGATGGCGTCAGTTACGGCGGGCGCGATTTTGACCGCATGGACGTGCTGCAAGCGCTCAGGGACGCCTTGCCCAGCGTGCAGCACGTCATCGTCCACGAGAACTTGGGCACGCTGGATTTGGCCAGTTGCGATGTGGCCGCGAGCGTGCAGCTCAACACCATCACGGCCCGTGACGATGCCCAAGTGCAGGCCTTCGAGCCCCTGTGGCTGCCCTTTGACCACCCCTTGTGGATTGTCTACTCCAGCGGCACCACCGGTTTGCCCAAACCCATCGTGCATGGCCATGGCGGCACGGTGATCGTGGCCTTGGCCAATAAAATTTTGCACAACGACGTGGGCTGCAGCTACCACGCCAACAGTTGGGGCGAGCGCTTCCACTGGTACAGCTCCACCGGCTGGGTCATGTGGAATGCCCAGGTGGCGGGCCTGCTCAATGGCGTGACCTGTGTGATTTACGACGGCAACCCGGGCGGCAGCAAGGACAAGCCCGACTGGGGCATCCTCTGGCGCATGGCCGCAGAAGAAAAAGTCAGCTTCTTTGGCGCGGGCGCGGCGTTTTTTGCCAATTGCCAAAAATCAGGTTTGGAGATCGCCGAATGTGGCGACCTGTCCTTGGTGCGTGCCCTGGGCACGACCGGATCGCCCCTGTCTCCCGAGACGCAAAGCTGGGGCACGGCGCAATTCAAAAAAAGCGGCACCGACATCTGGTGGTGCAACATCTCTGGCGGCACCGACTTTGCCGGGGCCTTTTTGGGCGGACACCGCGATTTGCCCCAAGAGCCGGGCGTCATGCAGTGCCGCATGCTGGGTGCGGCGGTCGAGTCATGGAACGAGGCGGGCGAACCGGTGCAAGGCGAAGTGGGCGAGCTGGTCTGCACCCAGCCCATCCCCTCCATGCCCTTGTTTTTTTGGGGCGACGAAGGCAATGTCCGCTATTTGTCCAGCTATTTTGAGAATTACCCCGCAGGCCATGGCCGACAGCCCGGCGGTGGTGACGGCCCTGTGGCCATGGGGGGTGTTTGGCGTCACGGCGATTGGCTGCGCATTGGCGATGCCCAAGGGCAAGGCGAGGGCTGTGTCATTTTTGGCCGCAGTGACGCCACCATCAACCGCTACGGCCTGCGCATGGGCACCAGCGAGTTGTACAGCGCGGTGGAAGCCCTGCCTGAGGTGATGGACGCCATGGTGGTGGACTTGGAGTATCTGGGCAAAGAAAGCTATATGCCCTTGTTTGTGGTGTTGCGCCCAGACACCGTCTTGACCGATGCTGTCAAAGCCCGGCTGAACAATGCCATCAAGCTGGCGCTCAGCCCCCGCTTCATTCCGAATGAGATTTTTCAGGTGGCCGAAATCCCGCGCACCCTGTCGGGTAAAAAACAAGAATTGCCCATCAAAAAACTGCTGTTGGGCCAGCCGTTGGAAAAAGTCGTCAACAAAGACGCCATGGCCAATCCAGCTTGCCTGGACTGGTATGTAGCGCTGGCGCATAAAAGGCTGGGCATTTTGTAAATGCAGCGGCCTCAACCGCGGCGATAACAGCCCTGGTCCACCCAGGGACGGGGTCGGCCGCGGCCATGCCAGACCCCCCAACGCAGACGGCCTCAGCCGCCGATGTGCCCAAGGCGCGAGGGCACGTCTTGCGCTGCAAAGTTTGAACCTAAACCCGGCTTTGGCCGCTTGCTTGCGCTTGAAACACTTGATGAATCAACCTCTTGCGCCCACGACGGTCTTCACCTGATGGGTGAAGTGCTGCACGGCCGCAGGTCTGCCGCTCAGGCCTCGGGCGCTGTTGCTCGCACCTGGTCAGAGACCGGCTTTGTCAGCCTCTCTGCCGTGCCCAACTGGATTGAGGATAAACAAATATTATGAATTTAATAAAAATACCAAATGAGGACTATAAAAGTACAAATTAAGTATGATGCTGTTTTGGCCCGAGAGAAGCTTGGGTGTTGAGAGGCATTAAAAAAACGGCAGGGAGACAGTCATGCAATTGATTTGGATAGGCGGGCCAGCGCACCGCATGGTGTCATTTTCTTTGACCGCCAAGCGCTTGTTTGTCGGCGCTTTGGTGGTTTTCGGCAGCCTGGTCTTGTTGGGGGCTTTTTTGCAGTGGATGGGTCTGCGTGTGGCGGTGGACCATTCCCCCGACGTGGTGCGCAGCATGGGTGGCGTGGTCAGTCAAACCCAAATGCAGGCGCTGCAAGCGCACCATGCAAGGCAGGTGGCTTATTTGCAGCAACGCCTGGACGGCTTGCAGGGTGAGCTGCAAAGCCTGCAAGCGAGCAAAACCCGCTGGTTGAAAGAGCTGGGCTGGAAAAGCGAAACCCCCTTGACCGGCGACAACAAGCCATTTTGGTTCGGTGAAGGCGGGCAAGGCGGCCCCTTGAAGACGATGCCATTGCCTAGCTGGGCGACAAAACCCGACCCCCTGCAATTGACCGAACACAACTTGGAAAACACCAAAGAGCGGCTGTTGTGGATGAACAAGTCCTGGGAAAACGAGCAAAAAATGCTGGCCTTGCTGCCCTTGAGCAGCCCCTTGGTGGGTGACCATGCAGTGATCAGTCGGTTTGGCTCGCGCGCAGACCCCATGACGCACTCACAAGCGCTTCACGAAGGGCTTGACTTGATTGCGCCACGCCAGTCGCGTGTGATCGCGACGGCACCGGGTCGGGTCATGCGTTCCCAATACGCGGGTGCTTATGGGGAGTTAGTGGAAATCGCGCACGGCCATCACTACATCACCCGGTATGCCCATTTGGACAAACGCTTGGTCGCTGAGGGCGATGTGGTGCAGCGCGGGCAAAGCCTGGGTCTGCTGGGCAGCACCGGGCGCTCAACCGGCCCGCATTTGCATTACGAAGTGCTCTTCAAGGGCCAGGCGGTCAATCCCGAAAAGCCCCTGCAAGCTTTATGGACCGACAAATACCAAAGCGGCTTTTTCATCCTCAATCCGGCAGTTGGGCACGGCCGAGGGGCAGACGAAGCAGATCTCTGGCCAGGCGCGAGTGCCCCCCGGACTGCCTGTCCGGGGGGTGCGAGCAACAACGCCAGAGGCCTGGAGCGGCAGACCTGCGGCCGTGCAGCGCTTGACCCATGAGGTGAAGACCGTCCTGGGCGCAAGTGTGTTTTTCATCCATCAAGGAGATCCGTATGTTCGGCAAACAGCGTCAAAAAAGCAGCCCCTTGCAAGGCGGCGCAGCCAAATTTGAAACCATCATTGGCCCTAACGCCCTGTTGGAAGGGCATTTGCGCATCAAAGAAAGTGCGCGCATCGACGGCAAGGTGATCGGCGACATCTTGGCGGCGGCTGACCAAACCATCTTGGTGGTGGTGGTTGAAAACGGGGAAGTCAAGGGCAATATCCAAGCCAATGTGGTGGTGGTTGCCGGTAAAGTCATTGGCAACATCCAAGCCTTTGAACGCTTGGAGTTGCATGCCCAATGCCGGGTGGAAGGTGACATCCGTTATGCCTCCTTGGCCATGGAGCATGGGGCCACTGTACTGGGCTTGTTGCTGCACACAGACGACAAGAAAACTGCCGCCGTTGCCGCCATGACGCAAAAAACCTTGGAAAGGGCCGCCAAGTGAAACGCCAAGGGCCAAGCCCGAAAAACGGACCAGGCCCAGCCGTGTGAAGTGGCGCTGGGCCACAGGCACACATCAGATCAGCTTGGCCATGTCTTGCACGTCTTCGGGGAACATCTGTCCCTTTTCGGCCAGCACCAGTTTTTGCTGTTTGTCCGCCAGCAAAGTGACGGGCAGCCCCTTGGGTTTGGCAAACTGGCGACGCCACAAAGGGCTGGCCCATGCGGCCGGAAAACTGTAGCCGTGCTTTTTCAAATAATCGGCGGCCGCCTTGGGGGTTTTGTCCACAGCCAGCGCCAACATGTTCAGGCCCCGCGACTTTTGGGCCTGCCACAAAGCCTGCATGCTGGGGCTTTGCAGGGCGCAAAAGGGGCAGGTGCTGGCCCACCAATAAACCAGCAGGGGCTGGCCCGCCGTGGCTTTGAACGGCGTGCCATCCAGCAAGTCAATGTCCGGCAAGCGCAGCACCGAACCCAGGGCGGGCAGATCAGGCGCTTGCGCTTCCAATGCGGCTTCGCTGAGGGCTTGGGCCTGAACCGCCCCTTGCACCGAGAAACCGCCCAGGGCCAGCCACAACCAGGCCTGACGCCGGTCTATGCCCGCGTCTACAGGGGCAGAAGCAGGGGGTGACTGGCGGCTTGGCATGGCGTTCGGCTTCAGTTTTTGTGCAACTCGGCGTTCAACTCGCCCCAGCTTTTGTTGCGCGGTATGGCGTGCAGTGCACCGCTTTGTGAGTCGCGGCGGAACAGAATGCCGTTTTTGCCCGACAGTTCTTTGGCCTTCATCAGGCTGCCGTCGGGCAGTTGCACGCGGCTGCCGCCGGTGATGTAGCAACCGGCTTCGACAATGCAGTCGTCGCCCAGCGAGATGCCGATGCCGGCGTTGGCGCCCAACAGGCAGCGCTTGCCCACCTTGATGACTTCTTTGCCGCCACCCGACAGCGTGCCCATGATGGAGGCACCGCCGCCGATGTCGCTGGCGTCATCCACCACCACACCCGCGCTGATGCGGCCTTCGACCATGCTGGCGCCCAGGGTGCCGGCGTTGAAGTTGCAAAAGCCTTCGTGCATGACGGTGGTGCCGCTGGCCAGGTGCGCGCCCAGGCGCACGCGGTCGGCGTTGGCGATGCGCACGCCGGACGGGATGACGTAGTCGGTCATTTGCGGGAATTTGTCCACCCCTTTGATCTCCAGCACCCTGCCTGTGGCGCGGGCCTTCAAGCGGGCGGCGGGCACATCGGCCACAGCACACGGCCCGAAGTTGGTCCAGGCCACATTGGCCAGCAGGCCAAAGATGCCGGTCACGTTGGCGCCGTGCGGCTGCACCAGGCGGTGGCTCAGCAGGTGCAGGCGCAAATAGGCGTCGTGCGTGTCGGCAGGCGCGTCGGCCAGCGATTTGATTTCGGTGCGCACCGCCACCACGGTGGTGCCGCGCACGGCGCAGGCGGTTAGGGCCTGGGCGGCCTCGGCACCCAAAGCCGCTGCAGCTTCGGCGGCGGTCAAACGCGTGGTGCCGCTGGCGGCAATGCCGTCGGCTAACTCGGGTGCTGGGAACCAGGTGTCCAGCACCGTGCCGTCGGCGGACAAGGTGGCCAGCCCGGTGGCGCGTGCGCCGGTGGTTTGGTAAGTGCTCATGGGGGTGCTCCGAAAAAATGGCCCGTCATGCGTGCGGGCCGTTGGGAATTTGAAGGGGTGATTATCGGGGATGGCTGAAATGGGTGCCGATGGCATTGATTGATGTCAAAATGAGTCGACATTTGATGAAACAAGAGCAACCCATGAACAGAATCACTTTGACCCCTGGGCAACGCGGCGGACGGCCTTGCATCCGTGGTTTGCGGATTACGGTTTATGACGTCTTGTCCATGATGTCCAGCGGCATGCCGGTTGGCGAAATCCTTGAAGACTTTCCCGAATTGGAGATGGAAGACATTGCGGCTGTACTGGCTTACGCCGCAGACCGTGAGCACAAGGTTTACACGCTGGCCGTGCAATGAAATTGTTGTTGGACGAGAACCTGTCCCGCAGACTGGTTCCTTTTTTGCAGCACGACTTTCCGGGTTCATCACAAGTTGTTTTGCTGGGACTTGAGTCTGCAAATGACACCCAAGTTTGGCAAACCGCCAAAGATCAAGGCTTTGTCATCGTGACACGCGATGCCGACTTCGAAGAGTTGTCCTTGGTATGGGGCCAGCCACCCCAAGTGATTTGGCTGAAAACCCAAAACCAAACCCGCGCCGCCACGCTGAAAATCCTGCTTGAGAACCGTGATGCCATTGAAGCTGCATTCAACGCTGGCCAGGCTTGTGTAGAAGTCAATGCGTGACGGTGCAATATTGACCGTATAAATCCCAAACTGAAAACCTGCCTCAGTTGGGCGACGGCCAAGCTTCCAGCCCTTGCAGGGCCAGCAGCAGCTGCTGCCCGGCTTGCGCCAAAGTGCCGTTGTTCAAAATCTCGATCGCGCCCGGTGGCACCATGAAGGCGCTGGCGCGTGCGACCCGTTGCCCAATTTCTTCGGGCGTTTCGCGCTGGCGCTGGGTCAGGCGTTGCGCCAGTGTGGCCGGGTCGGCGGTGATGTGCACCACTTGCAAGCCCGGGTGGCTTTGCGCAGCCTGGGGCCAATGGCCGCGCGAGCCATTGACCAGCACCCAGTGGCCTTGTTGCAGCGGCGCCAACTCGGTGTGGCGCACGCCGTAGTGCAACCCGTTGGCTTGCCAGGCCAGGGCAAAAGCGCCTTGGCTTTGCAACTGCTCAAAGCCCTTGGCGTCTGTCGCTTCGTGCGCTTCACCGCCAGCCGATGCGGGCCGGGTGATGGTTCGCCGCGCCCAATGCACCGGCAAGTTGGCGGGCAGGTGTTCGCGCAGCCAGCCCAGCACGCTGTCTTTGCCCGCGCCCGAGGGGCCCATCACATACACAAGCCGTGTGTTCATCCGTGCAAATCCATGGTTTCGAGCAGCTCAAAATCGTTACCGGGCGTGGCCTCGGTGAACAAGGCAATCTGACCAAAGCGGCAGGTGGGCAAGGTTTCAAAGCGCGCGTGCGCTGCAGCGGTCAAAGCGGCCCGCTGCTCGGGCGAAGCGCCGGCCAGTGGGCCGGTCAAGGACAGGTGAAAGTGAAAGTGGTCCAAGACCCAGGGATAGCCCCAGGCCAGCAACAGACGGTCTTGCTCCGGGGTCAAGCGCGCTTGGCGGCGGCGTGCCAGCTCACGGTCGTTCAAAGGCTGGGCCAGTGGGTGCAAGGCTTGCACGCAGGCAGCGGCGGTGGCGTTCAGTTGTGTCAGCTCGCCTTCGGGGCGCAGCGCCAAAAAACCGCCCAAATCGCTGACCCGCAGCGGCGGCAAGTCAAATGCAGACAATTGGAGGGCCAGCGCCTGCATGGCGCTGCGCAGTGCGTCCAGACTTTGCCCTGCGGCCAAGGCGAAAGGCGCTTTGAGGGTGGCGTGCCAGCCGTAGCGGCGCGGGTCGGCGGTCAGGGCTTGAAACTCGGCGGGTGTCACGCCCGGGATGTCCGGTGGGTCGAACGTTGCACCGCTGGCCGCGCAGCGCCCCAGCCATTGGCTGCCGGCTTGCCACCAGTCGCCGTGGACTTCAGGCACAAAATACACCGCACAGCGGTAGGGCAAAGGGTGTTCAGAGTTCATCGTTTTTCACCGTCAAGCTCACGCGGTCGCCTGCAAACCAGGCCAAAGCAAACTCAATGGGCACGCCTTGAGTGTCCACGTTCACGCTGCTGACCAGCAGCACGGGCCGCGAGTGGGCCTGGCACAGCAAGGCGGCCACCTCGGGGCTGGGCAGGCGGGCGCTGATGCGGCTTTCTTGCCGTTGGTAATCGCCCACACCGTGCTGCGCAAAGGCCTGTGTGATCGAGCCGCTTTCGGCCACGGCATCGGCCAGCCCTGCAAAACGCGGCAGCGGAAAGTAGCGTTCGCTCACATGCAGGGGTTGCCCTGCGCCTACCCCCAGCACTTGCAAGCACAGCAAGGGGCTGCCCACGCTGAGCTTGAGCGCCTGGGCTTGATCGGCCAGGGCCAGCACGGTGCGCGACTGCAAGACTTGCAAGCCCCCGCGCACGCCCGCTTGCGCCAAGCTTTGCCGATGGCGCGTGCGCTTGCCCAGCGCCAGGTCGACCGCAAAGGCCTCCACAAAAGTGCCGCGTCCTTGGGTAGAACGCACCAAGCCGCGTTGGCCCAGATGGGCCAAAGAGCGGCGAATGGTGTGGCGGTTGACGCCAAACTGTTCAGCCAAGGCGTGTTCTGACGGCAAGCGTTCACCGGGCGTGTATTGGCCTTGCCCGATCGCATCGGCCAATTGCTGCGCAATGCGCGACCAAAAGCTGTCGCGTTCAGGCTGCGCGGCGTCCGCTCCATAAAGGTGTGCTGAGGCAAGCGCTGAAGTTGTGGTCAAAGAAGTCTCCAAAAAGCAGACAAAGAAGATGTGGGTCTGTCATGAAAGCTACACATGGATTGCCTAAGCTGACAAACATGTTTGAGTTGTCTAGACAAGCGACAGGGTGCCACAGCGATGTTTCAATCATTTGACAATGCCCAAATTCAAGGGCAAGGGCCCATCACCCGTTCCGAGTGGATGGCTTTGTTGGCCAGAGCGCCACAAAATTTGCTGGATGCAGCACTGCCCAAAGTCGGTGGCGCAGCACCGCAATGGCTGCGCCAACCCGAAACCGGTTTGATGATGGTGCAAGGCCGCGCAGGCGGCACGGGCGAGCGCTTCAACCTGGGCGAGGTGACCGTCACCCGCTGTGCCTTGCGCCTGGCCGGTGCTAACGCCCAAGCGCCGGTCGGCGTGGCCTATGTGCTGGGGCGCAACCACCGACAAGCGCAACTGGCAGCGATGGCCGATGCCTTGCTGCAAGACCCGGCGCAACGCGAAGGGCTGGAAGAAAAGCTTTTGAAGCCCGTGCGTGAACACCTGCAACAGTTGCAGGCGGTGCGTCACGCGCGCGCACAGACCACCAAGGTGGATTTTCTGACCGTGGCCCGCGAAGCGGGTGGTGGTGACGGCGACGACGATGACACGGGAGAAGAGGCATGAACGCACCCGACTTGCAAAACATCGTGGCCGGGTTCAACCACGAGGCCTTTGGCAGCCAAGCCGTGTTTCGCGTCGCGCTCGATGCCTTGTCGCACCCGGGCCGCGTGTTCGACATGCCTTTGGAAACGGCGTTGCCGCGTCAGGGCCATGGCGCCGCCGCCGCTTTGTTGCTGGGCCTGCTCGATGTCGACACCAGCTTGTGGCTGTCGCCGACTTTGGCCAGCAGCGATGCGCCCGCTTGGCTGCGTTTTCACACCGGCTGCCAGATCGTGGCAGATGCGCCCGCAGCGCAGTTCTTGTGGGTGGCCAAGGGTGACGACATGCCCCAGCTGACCCGCTTGCCAGCGGGCAGCGACGCCTACCCCGACCAGTCGGCCACCTGCGTGCTCGAAGTGGACGGCCTGCACAACGATGCCGGTGCTTGGCGCTTGCAAGGCCCCGGAATCGCCACAGAGCGCAATTTTTGCGCGCAAGGCTTGCCCAGCGATTTTGCGGCCCAGTGGGCCGACAACCACGCCAACTTCCCCAGGGGCGTGGACGTGTTTTTGAGCACCGCCACCTGCATTGCGGGCTTGCCGCGCACCACCCGCATCCTGATTGATTCGGAGTCCTGACATGTACGTTGCCGTCAAAGGCGGAGAAACCGCCATCCTCAACAGCTACAAGCTGCTGGCCGCGCAGCGCCGGGGCGACAGCGCCCAGCCTGAACTCACGGTGGGCCAGATTTGCCAGCAGCTCAAGCTGTCGGTCGACCGCGTCATGACCGAAGGCTCGGTGTACGACCCCGAACTGGCCGCATTGGCCATCAAACAAGCCAGTGGTGACTTGGTCGAAGCCATCTTTTTGTTGCGCGCATACCGCGCCACTTTGCCGCGGCTGGGCAGCACCTGCCCGCTCAACACCACCCACATGCAGCTGGACCGCCGCATCTCGGCCACCTTCAAAGACCTGCCCGGCGGCCAGGTGCTGGGCCCCACTTACGACTACACCCAGCGCCTGCTGGACTTCAGTTTGCTGGCCGAGGCGCAAACGCTGGACAGCCCCGCCGATGCCGTGCCAAGCACGCCTGCCGAGAACACGGCACCACAAGCCGTGCCCCGGGTGGTGGACTTGCTCAACCAAGAAGGCCTGATCGAACCCTTTGCGCCGAAGTTGGGCGATCCCGCACCCTTTGATTTGACGCGGGAGCCCCTGCGCTTTCCGGCCGGTCGTGCCACCCGCTTGCAAAACCTGGCGCGTGGCGACGAAGGCTTTTTGTTGGCCATGGCCTATTCGACCCAGCGCGGTTATTCGCACACCCACCCCTTTGTGGGCGAGGTGCGCCTGGGGCAGGTGGCGGTCGAGATCGAACCCGAAGAGTTGGGCTTTGCCATCTCGATCGGTGACATCGAGATCACCGAGTGCGAGATGGTCAACCAGTTTGGCGGCAGCAAGACCGAGCCGCCCCAATTCACGCGCGGCTACGGCCTGGCTTTTGGCCACAGCGAGCGCAAAGCCATGGCCATGAGTTTGGTGGACCGCGCCCTGCGCGCTGACGAGTTGGGCGAAGCCATCGAGTCGCCTGCGCAGATGCAGGAATTCGTGCTCTCGCACAGCGACAGCCTGGAGGCCTCGGGCTTTGTGCAGCACCTGAAACTGCCGCACTACGTCGACTTTCAGTCCGAGCTGGAACTGGTGCGCAAGATGCGCGCACAGCTCAATGAGCCGCAAGTGGCAACCCAAGCAGCCGACACACGCCAAAAGGACAAGCCATGAACGCCCCCAGCGAATGGCCAGCAGTGGCTGACCTGAGCGATGCCCTGCCGCAGCGCACCGCACCCGATGTGAACTTTGCGTACTTGGACGAGCGCACCAAGCGCATGATCCGCCGCGCCATCCTCAAAGCCGTGGCCATTCCCGGCTACCAAGTGCCGTTTGGTTCGCGCGAGATGCCATTGCCTTACGGCTGGGGCACCGGCGGCATCCAGGTCACCGCATCGGTGATCGGCCCGCAAGACGTGCTCAAGGTCATTGACCAAGGCTCGGACGACACGGTCAATGCGGTGAACATCCGCCGCTTTTTTGAGCGCACCGCCGGTGTGGACACCACCACCCGCACGCACGAGGCCACGCTCATCCAGACGCGCCACCGCATTCCCGAAAAGCCGCTGACCGAGGGCCAAATCATCGTCTACCAAGTGCCCGTGCCCGAGCCCATGCAGCGCCTGGAGCCGCGCGAGACCGAAACCCGCACCCTGCACGGCTTGGCCGAATACGGCCTGATGCATGTGAAGCTGTACGAAGACATCGCCCGCTATGGCCACATCGCCACCACCTACGACTACCCCGTCATGGTGAACCAGCGCTACATCATGTCGCCCTCGCCGATCCCCAAGTTTGACAACCCCAAGATGCACATGAACCCGGCGCTGCAACTGTTTGGTGCGGGCCGGGAAAAACGCATTTACGCCGTGCCGCCTTACACCGCCGTTGAAAGCCTGGCCTTTGAAGACCACCCGTTTGAGGTGCAAAAGTGGAGTGCCGCCTGCGCGCAGTGCGGCGCCACCGATTCCTTCTTGGACGAAGTCATCACCGACGACGCGGGTGGGCGCATGCATGTCTGCTCCGATTCCGATTACTGCCAAACCCGCCAGGACGAAGCGCAAAACTTGGCGCTCGCAGCGCCCGGAGCGCAGGCGTCATGAAGCTGCTGATCCGCGAAGCCACCGAGGACGATTTGCCCGCAGTGCTGGCCTTGTACGCCCAACCCGACATGGACAACGGCAAAGTGTTGACATTGGCGCAGGCCCAGGGCCTGCTGGCCCAGTTTCGCCAATACCCCAGTTACCGCTTGTGGGTGGCTTGTGATGAAGACGCTGGCGGTGCGGTGGTGGGCACCTACGCCTTGCTCATCATGCACAACCTGGCCCACCAGGGCACGCCCTCGGCCATTGTGGAAGACGTGGTGGTGAGCGCAGAGCGGCAAGGCCAGGGCATGGGCCAGCAAATGATGCAGCACGCGCAGCAGCAAGCCCGGCTGGCGGGTTGTTACAAGCTGGTGCTGTCGTCCAACCAAAAGCGCGAGCACGCCCATGCCTTTTACGAGTCGCTGGGTTTTCAGCGTCACGGCTTCAGTTTTGTGATCGGGATTTGAGATGGACACCCTGGACGACACACTGCCCCATTCACCCCATTCACCCCATTTGCCGCTTTTGCGCGTGAGCGGCGTGGGCAAACGCTATGGCGAGCGCGTCGCCTTGCAGGACGCCAGCTTCGAGCTGTGGCCCGGCGAGGTCATGGCCGTGGTCGGCGAATCGGGCTCTGGCAAAACCACCTTGCTCAACGCGATTGCCGCGCGCAGCTGCCCGGATGTCGGGCAGGTGGAGTTTTTGAGCCGCGACGGTCAGCTGCAAGACATTTACCGCATGAGCCAAGCGCAGCAGCGCTTGCTGGCCCGCACCGACTGGGGCTTTGTGCACCAAAACGCCGCCGATGGTTTGCGCATGGACGTGTCGGCCGGGGCCAACGTGGGCGAGCGGCTGATGGGCTTGGGCGAGCGGCACTACGCAAAGCTGCGCCACACCGCGCAAGACTGGCTGCAGCGGGTCGAGATCGACGCGGGCCGCATCGACGACACGCCACGCACCTTCTCGGGCGGCATGCGCCAGCGCTTGCAAATTGCCCGCAACCTGGTCACCCGCCCGCGCCTGGTGTTCATGGACGAGCCCACCTCGGGGCTGGACGTTTCGGTACAGGCCCGGGTGCTGGATTTGTTGCGCCAACTCAGCCAACAAATGCAATTGGCGGTGGTCATCGTCACCCACGATTTGGCCGTAGCCCGTTTGATGGCCCACCGCATGATGGTGATGCAGCGCGGCCAGGTGGTGGAGACCGGCCTGACCGATCAGGTCTTGGACGACCCCCAACACCCCTACACCCAGCTGCTGGTGTCCTCGGTGTTGCCCGCTTGAATCGAAAAGGACACAACGATGCTGCAAATGAAACAGGTCTCCAAGCGCTTCACCATGCACAACCAAGCGGGTGCGCAACTGCAGGTGCTGGACCAGGTGAACCTGTCTGTCCAAGCCGGCGAATGCTTGGTGCTGGATGGCCCCTCGGGCATGGGCAAGAGCACCTTGCTCAAGCTGATTTACGCCAATTACCGCGCCAGCAGTGGCCAGATTGAAGTGCGCCAAGCCAACGGCACAATTTTGGAATTGACCCAAGCCGAGCCGCGTGAGCTGGTGCGCATGCGGCGCGACACGGTGGGCTATGTCAGCCAATTTTTGCGGGTGATTCCCAGGGTCTCGGCGCTCGATGTGGTGGCCGAGCCCCTGCTCGAGGACGCGACCGGTTTGCCCGCAGAAATGGCGGCGGCGCGAGAGCAGGCCAGGCATTGGCTGACCCGCTTGCGCATTCCCGAGCGGCTTTGGTCCTTGCCGCCCGCGACCTTTTCCGGGGGTGAACAACAGCGCATCAACATCGCGCGCAACATGATCAAACCCCGCCCACTTTTGTTGCTCGACGAGCCCACCGCTTCGCTCGATGCCGCCAACAGCCAGACCGTGATCGAACTGATCGGGGAAGCGCTCAGCCGGGGCGCGGCCTTGGTGGGCATTTTTCATGACGCCCAAGTGGGCCAGGCCGTGGCCACACGCCGGGTGGATGTGACCCAATTCAGGAGCCCCGCATGAGCGATCTTGTGATTAAAAACGCCCGTTTGGTCTTGCCGCAAGAAGTGGTGCTGGGCAGCGTGCAGGTGAAAAACGGCCTGATCACGGCGGTGGACTCGGGCGGCGCTTGGGGTGAAACCGGCATGGACTGGCAGGGCGACTACCTTCTGCCTGGCTTTGTTGAAATGCACACCGACAACTTTGAGCGCCACCTGATGCCCCGGCCCAAAGTGCAGTGGGCCGAGGTGCCCGCTTTGATGGCACACGACGCCGAAGTGGCGGCTGCAGGCATCACCACCGTGTTTGACGCGCTGGGTGTGGGCGATGCCGACCCCGACAGTTTGCGTGGCAGCACCTGGAACACGGTGATCGCGACGATCGACCAATGCGCCCAGCAAAACCTGCTGCGTGCCGACCACCACCTGCATGTGCGCTGCGAGCTGCCCGCGCCCAACACCATTGATTTGTTCCAGCCCTTCATCGGGCATGCGCGCTTGTCGCTGATCTCGCTGATGGACCACACACCGGGCCAGCGCCAATGGGAAAACATCGACGTGGCACGCGTGTACTACACCGGCAAAAAAGGCTGGTCGAACGAAAAATTTGAACGCCAAGTGGCCCTGTCTGCCGAGTTGCAAGAGCGCTACGCCCAACCGCACCGCAGCTATTTTGTGGACCACTGCCGCAGCCACGGCATTGCCTTGGCCAGCCACGACGACACCACCGTGGCCCATGTGGAACAGGCCCATGCCGAAGGCGCGAGCATGTCGGAGTTTCCAACCACGGTGTTGGCCGCACGCACGGCGCACCAACGGGGTCTGCTCAATGTGATGGGCGGCCCCAATGTGGTGCGGGGGGGCTCGCACTCGGGCAATGTGGCCGCGTCCGAGTTGGCCCGACATGGCCTGCTCGACATTTTGTCGTCCGACTACGTGCCCGGCAGCATGTTGAGCGCCGTGCTCAGGCTGGTGGACGACGGCATTTTGAGCTGGCCGCAAGCGGTGGCCACGGTCACGCACCATCCCGCGCAGGCCACCGGCCTGAAGGACCGGGGCCAAATCGCGCCGGGCTTGCGGGCCGATTTGATCCAGGTGCGTGTGGTGGAGATGGCACACGGCCAACGGCATGCGGTGGTGCGTTCGGTGTGGCGTGAGGGTGTGCGGGTGCTGTGACGGCCTGATCCGGTTGCGGCGAAAAAACTGTCACGGTTATTTCATGCGCCGTTCATAAACTGGCATTTTTCTTGGATGCCCATGCACCACCATTTTTTGCGCCCAAGCTTGCATTTGCTGATGTTGGTCTTGGCGTTTGCCCTGAGCGCTTGTGTGCCGCGCCAGTTGCTGGTGAACGGCGCGGCCGATGCCTTGACGGCGCAAGGCCAAGCCGAAGAAGAGGACATCGGCTTGGCCCGTGAGGCCAGCGCTTTTTACCTGAAGTTGTCCGAGTCTTTGTTGCGTCAGACGCCAGGGCATTTGGCCTTGGCCGAATCCGTGGCTGCTGGTTTCACGCAATACGCCTATGCGTTTGTGGCCACAGAGGCAGAACGCAGGATGAACACCGATGCCAAAGCCGCGCACGAACTCAATGAACGCGCCCGGCGGCTTTACCAGCGTGCCCACCGCCACGCGATGGCCGCTTTGGCGCAAGCCAACCCCGGCTTGCTGGCGTCTTTGGCCAAGGCGCCGGGCACAGAATTGGTGGCCCTCAAGCCCGATCAAGTGGGCGTGGCCTATTGGGCCGCAGCGTCCTGGGGGGCTTTCATCGCCTTGTCCAAAGACGAGCCGGACACCGTGGCCGACTTGCCCTTGGCGGTTCGGCTGGCTGAAAGCGTTTGGCGCACCCAGCCAACGTTTGGCCAAGGCGCAGCCGCCAGCCTCATGGGCGACTTTGAGGCAGCCCGACCCGGTGGCTCCATGGCCCGTGCAGCGGCTTATTTCGACGAAGCCATTGCGGCCGGTGGCGGACAAAATGCAGGCCCTTATGTGGCCAAAGCCGAGGCGATTGCCCAAGCAGCGGGTGACAGGCCCGCATTTGAGGCGTTGCTGCAACAGGCTTTGTCTGTGAGCGCCAAGCGCACCGACTTGTCCAGCCAGGTCATGCGCCAGCGTGCGCAGTGGCTGCTGGGCAGTGCGGACGATCTTTTTTGAATGGACAAAACGATGCCCTGGACGTCAAGCCCTGTGTGGAAAAAATGTGCAAGCGCCGCTTTGCTGGGCTTGTTGGTGCTGGGCGCTTGTTTCGCCCAAGCGCAAGAAAAGTCATTGCGCATCGGCTCCTTGGTGCCCAAAAATTCGCTGTACCACCGCCAGTTGCTGGACATCGCTGACAGCTGGCGCACGGCGCAAGGCGGCGGGGCCAAATACCTGGTCTACCCCGATGGCAGCCAAGGCGGCGAGGCCGAGATGGCGCGCCGCATGCGCATTGGCCAGTTGCAAGGGGCCTTGTTGTCGGTGGTGGGTTTGCGCGAAATCGAGCCCTCGATCGCGGCGCTGCAGTCCATGCCTTTGCTGTTTCGCAGCTGGGAAGAGGTCGACTTTGTGCGCGAGAAAATGCGCCCGGCCATGGAGAAAAAGTTCCTGGACAAAGGCTTTGTGGTCTTGGCTTGGGGCGATGCGGGTTGGGTCCGGTTCTTCTCCAAAGAAGCCGCCGTCAGGCCCGATGACTACAAGCGCATGAAGTTCTTTGCCTGGGGCTCCGAGCCGGACCAGCAAGCCATCATGAAAAGCCTGGGCTACACACCGGTGCCGCTGGAGACCACCGACATCTTGCCGGCGATTCAGACCGGCATGATCAATGTGGTGCCTTCCACGCCTTATTTCGCCTTGGCCACCCAGATCTACAACACCGCGCCGCACATGCTGGAGATCAACTGGGCCCCGATTGTGGGCGCTTTGGTGGTGACCCGCAAAGCCTGGGACGACATGTCGCCTGCGGTTCAGCAGGCCGTTCGGGCGGCCAGTGACAAAGCCGGTGCGCAGATCCGCACCAAGGCCCGCCAAGAGGTGGAAGAAGCGGTCGAGGCGATGAAAAAACGCGGCCTCACAGTGCACAAACC
The DNA here is from genome assembly GCA_945875955.1 of Limnohabitans sp. Rim8. Lineage (GTDB taxonomy): Bacteria > Pseudomonadota > Gammaproteobacteria > Burkholderiales > Burkholderiaceae_C > Limnohabitans_A. The sequence goes on from CAMCNQ010000007.1 coordinate 29,195, forward strand.
CAATGCCGAGCAAATGAAAGAGTGGAACGACTTGGCCGACAAACTTTACCCGCGCATTCGCGGCACCATGGTGCCCGCCGAAACCTTTGACGAGGTCATGGCCCACATCAAAACCTTCCGCGCTGGCAAACCCAAGTGAAGCGCTTGTTGAACGCCCTGCAACGCCCGCAAGGGTGGCCTGCAGTGGACGAAATGATCTCGTCTGCAGCGCTGTTGCTGATGGTGTTGATCCCGGTGTTTGAAATTGTGATGCGACCCTCTATGGGCAGCGGCATCGAAAACGCCCCTGTGTTGGTGCAGCACCTGGGGTTGGTGTTGACCATGTGGGGCGCACTGGCAGCGGAGCGCCATGGTCACTTGACCACCTTGGGCGGGGGTGGCTTGACCGCCAAAGACGGCCCCAAACCCTGGACTTACGCTCTGGGCAACGGCTTGGCGGCGCTGGTCTGCGGCCTGTTGTTCATGAGCAGTTGGCGTCTGCTCGACAGTGAGCGCGAGGTGGCCCAGGTGCTGGCTTACGGCATACCCACTTGGTGGGTGCAGACCAGCATGCCTGTGGGTTTTGCACTGCTGGGTTTCAAGCTGGGTGCGCGCTGTGCCCAAACAGCCTCTCTTCGCGCTTTGTTGGGCATCTTGCTGCCTGTGTTGGGGGCGGTTTTGGCCGCGCAGTTCGACGGCACAGCGGTGCCTGTGTGGCCCCCTGTGTTGTTGTTGGTGGTGGCCCTTTTGGCCGGCGCCCCGATTTTTGCGGTCTTGGGCGGCTTGGCTTTGGCCTTGTTTTGGCAAGACGGCATGCCCTTGGCCAGCGTGGCTTTGTCGCATTACCAAATCACCGTGAACCCTTCTTTGCCAGCCCTGCCCTTGTTCACATTGGCCGGTTTGGTGTTCGCGCGCACGGGCGCGGCGCAACGCTTGGGGCACTTGTTTGTGTCCCTCATGGGGCAAGGCACCACGGGCACGGTGGTGGCGGCGGCCTTGCTGTGTTCGTGTTTCACAGCCTTCACCGGGGGCAGTGG
>CAMCNQ010000008.1 GCA_945875955.1 Limnohabitans sp. Rim8
GTGGGGCAACATGACCGTGAACCCCGTCAGTGCCATCACGGGGGCCACCACCGACCTGATTCTGGACGACCCCTTGGTGCGCCAATTCATCTCCAGCGTCATGCTCGAGGCCAAGGCGATTGGCGAACAAATGGGCATTGCCATTGACCAGCAACCCGAAGACCGCCATGCGGTGACGCGCAAACTGGGGGCCTTTCGCACCTCCATGTTGCAAGATGTGGACGCGGGCAAGCCGGTGGAACTCGATGCCCTGGTCAGCGTGGTGCGCGAGTTGGGCCAAATGGCGAATCTGCCGACCCCTTTCACCGATGCCTTGCTGGGTCTTGCCCGTTTGCATGCCCAAGGGCGCGGGCTTTATGGCCCAAGCCAACCCGCTGAGGGGGCCAAGGGTCTCCCAGGCACCGCCAACTGAACGCGCGCAGCGCGACCAAGCAGGTCATGTTTGCGCCGCTGGCAGTCGCCTGCATGTCAGTTTTAACGCGCAACAAAGGGTAAATTGCGGGCCATGACAACAAGCGCTTCAAACCCCGTCACACCGCGCCTGAGTCTGGTTGGCTTTCTGACCCTTTTGTTGATTGCCTTGATGATGGGGGCCAACCATGTGGCCGCCAGAATGGCTTTCAACAACGGGGTGGACGTGGTCACGGCGGTGGCCTTTCGCAGTGTGGTGACCGCCTTGGTGTTGGCGCTGATCGTCTGGCAACAAAAAGTCAGTCTGGTGTTGAGCGGGCGAAGCAAAAAATTCTTGTTGCTGGTTGGTGGCTTGATCGCCGTGCAAAGCGTTTGCCTTTACTCGTCGGTGGCCCGCTTGCCTGTGGCCTTGGCCTTGTTGGCCTTCAACACCTACCCTTTGACCACCGCCTTTTGGGCCCGGGTTTTGTATGGGCACCGACCCGAGCGGGCGGTTTTGCTGGCCATGCCCTTGATGCTGCTGGGGCTGGCCTTGGCCCTGGATGTGCTGGGTGCCGCTTCTGGTTTGGGGGCAGCGCAGCAATGGGGGCAAATTGGCGCAGGGGTGGCTTTTGCCTTGGCGGCATCGGCCACCTTTGGCCTGGCTTTGGTGCTGATCCAGCATGAGGCGGGCGATGTGGATGGCCGTTTGCGCACATTCACCACCATGGCCACGGTGGCTGTGCTGGCCACGGTGGTGGTGGCCACGCAAACAGGGTTCCATATGCCCAACGCCCAAGCCGGTTGGTGGGGCCTGGCGAGCCTGACCTTTTTGTACGGAACGGCCTTCACCATCTTGTTCACCGTGTTGCCCAAAATGGGGGTGGTGGGCAATTCGGCCATCATGAATGTGGAGCCGGTTTTTGCCTTGATTCTGGCCTGGGCGATTTTGGGCCAGTCGATTGCCCCAATGCAGGTCTTTGGTGCCTTGGTCGTGGTGCTCACCGTCATGGCCTTGGGCTTGCGCAAAAGCTGAAACGCGACCAGCCACGGCCATGCGTGGGCGAAAAGCCTTCAGCTGTTTTTCAAGCCCAGGGCGGTGTCATAAAGCGTGTTTTTCGATTCGCCCGTGATCTCGGCGGCCAATTTGACCGCAGTTTTGAGGGGCAGTTCAGGCAACAGCAGTTGCAGCACCCGCAAGCCTTCGCCTGCTGTGGCGGCCACGGGCGCGTCGTGCAGCACCAGCACAAACTCGCCACGTTGGCGATCTGGCTTTTCGGCCAGCCATGCCGGCAGCGCCTGCGCTGAAAGCGTGTCGATTTGCTCAAATTGCTTGGTCAATTCGCGCCCCACGGTGACCTGCCGCTGGCCCAGCACAGACAAAGCCAAGGCCAAGGCCTCAATCCGATGGGGCGCTTCAAGCATCACCACGGCCCGACTTTCTTGCGCCAAGGCCTGCACAGCCTGTTGCCGCTCGCCGGATTTGCTGGGCAAAAAACCCACAAACACAAAGCCGGTGTCGCCCGTCATGCCCGAGGCGCTGAGCGCCGTGGTCACGCTGCTGGCGCCAGGCAATGGCAGCACCCGGTAGCCCGCTTGCCGCACCTGCGCCACCAAGCGCGCACCCGGATCGCTGATGGCGGGGGTGCCTGCATCGCTCACATAGGCCACGCGGTCGCCCTGGGCCAGGCGGGCGATCACGGCTTGCGCCGCTTGCGACTCGTTGTGTTGGTGCAGGGCCAGCAGTTGTGCAGACGGTCGCTCAAGGCCGTAGGCCCTGAGCAGTTGCTGGGTGTGCCGTGTGTCCTCGCAAGCCACCGCATCCACTTTGACCAAAACGTGCAGGGCCCGCAGGCTGATGTCGGCGAGGTTGCCAATAGGGGTCGCCACCACATACAGTGTGGCGATCGGGTTGTTTTGCGATCCGGCCGCGTCATGCGCAGCCGCCAGCGCTTTGGCAAACGAGGCAGACAAGGGAGATGGAGTCAATGCAATTCCTCAAAAAAGACGAGGCCAAAACCGCCTCCAGCAAGGCCAAAGGCGATGCGGGGGAGGACGAGGCGCTGGCCTATTTGCAGGCGCGGGGATTGCGCCTGCTGCAGCGCAATTATCGGACGCCCGGACGCGGGGGAGGCGAAATCGATTTGATCGTGCAATCGGCCGATGGCACGGTGGTCTTTGTTGAAGTGCGCAAACGCAGCCGCACAGCGCATGGCGGGGCGGCTGCCAGCATCGGCTTTCAAAAGCAAAGGCGCATCATTTTTGCGGCCCAGCATTACCTGATGACTTGGCGGCGAATGCCGCCTGTGCGCTTTGATGTGGTGAGCATTGAAGCCGCTGGCCCTCAATGGTTGCAAGCGGCTTTTGACGCCGGCTGAGGCAAATCACGTTTCGCTCTGAATTCTCAGGGCAATTCACGGTTTTGGGCTCGAAAGCCTGCGCACGGGGTTATCATCCGAAGCGCATGCTAGACCTCCGAATTCAACAACACTTCATCGACAGCGCCGATTTGCACTACCAAGTGGCCGAAACCTTGGCCAAGCCTGTGGATGCGGCGGTGCAAGCCCTTTTGGCCTGTGTCACAGGGGGCGGCAAAGTGCTGGTGGGCGGCTTGGGGCCATCGGCCGCCTTGGCCCAATACCTGGTGAACATGCTGGTGGGGGGGTTTGAGCGTGAACGCCCTGGCCTGGCGGCCATGGCGCTGTCGTCTGACGCCTTGATGGCCACCCGCTGGGTCGATGGTCAGGCATTGTCCAGGCAGGTGCTGGCGCTGGGGCAAACCGGCGATGTCTTGGTCCTCATCAGTTTGGATGGCACAGAAGCCGCACTGGTTGAAGCCGTGCGTGCGGCCCATGACCGAGAAATGAGCGTGGTGGCCTTGACCGGCCACCAGGGCGGCCCATTGGCCAGGCAGTTGCGTGAAACCGATGTGCATGTGTGCGTGCCGCATGAACGCGCTGCCAGAATTCGTGAGGTGCAGCACCTGGTGCTGCATTGTCTGTGTGATGGAATGGATACCCAGTTGTTGGGTGAACAGGAGAATTGATCAATGAAACGCAATGTGCAATCTTTGGTTTGTACGGCTGCCCTCTTGGCCGCTGCGATGGCCAGCCTGACGGCTTGCGCGCCCTTGCTGATTGGCGGGGCCGTGATGACCAGCATAGTGGCCACGGACCGCCGCACGGCAGGCTCGCAACTCGAAGACGAGGCCATTGAACTCAAAGTAGCCAGTGCTGTGCGGCAAGGCTTGGGTGAGCGTGTGCACTTGAATGTCACCAGTTTCAACCGCAAAGTCTTGCTCAGCGGTGAAGCGCAGACCCAGGCCGACAAGGAGCGCGCAGAAAAGCTCGCGCAAAGCCAAGAGAACGTCAATTCAGTGGTCAACGACTTGGCCGTGATGCTGCCCAGCAGCCTGGCCCAGCGATCCAAAGACATTGTCACCACCAGCCAGATCAAAGCCGCTTTCATCGATGCCAAAGATTTGCAAGTCAACACCATCAAGGTGGTGACTGAGCGGGGTGTTGTGTATTTGATGGGGCGGGTGACCGCGCGCGAGGCCAAACGTGCCACAGACATCGTGCGTGGCATTTCCAGTGTCGTCAAGGTGGTGCGTGTGTTTGATGAGATTTCCGAAGACGAGCTCAAACGCCTGAGCCAGCCCCCTTTGAGCAAATGAAGCCTCCAGCATGGGCTGAAAAAAAGCGACCCTGGGGTCGCTTTTTTCATCGCCAAGTGCTGGCCCAGAGGCTCAGCGCAAACGGCGAATCAGGCTAGAGGTGTCCCAGCGTCCACCGCCCATTTTTTGCACGTCGGCGTAAAACTGGTCGACCAAGGCCGTCACGGGCAGGCGCGCACCATTGCGTTTGGCCTCGTCCAGCACCAGACCCAAGTCCTTGCGCATCCAGTCCACGGCAAAGCCAAATTCGAACTGGTCGTTGGCCATGGTCTTGCCCCGGTTGTCCAGTTGCCAGCTTTGGGCCGCGCCTTTGCCAATCACCTCCAGCACCTGGTGCATGTCCAAGCCGGCCTGCTGGCCAAAAGCCACGGCCTCGGACAAGCCCTGCACCAGTCCGGCGATGCAAATTTGGTTGACCATTTTGGCCAACTGCCCTGCGCCCGATGGGCCCAGCAAGGTGAAGGCGCGTGCAAAGGCCATGGCGGCAGGCTTGACCGCCTCAAAGGCTGCGGCATCACCGCCACACATGACAGTCAGCATGCCGTTTTGCGCACCGGCTTGGCCACCGGAGACGGGGGCGTCGACAAAGTGCAGGCCCAATTTTTCGGCTTGGGCACTCAGCTCGCGGGCCACTTCGGCCGAGGCGGTGGTGTGGTCGACAAAAATGGCACCGGGCTTCATGCCGGCGAAAGCGCCATCGGCCCCCAGGACCACGCTGCGCAAATCGGCATCGTTGCCCACGCAGGCAAAAACCACGTCCGCGCCAGCCGCCGCTTCACGCGGGCTGGGGGCGCTGGCATGGCCCGGGCATTCGGCCAGCCAGGCTGCGGCTTTGGCGCTGTTGCGGTTGTACACCGTGACAGGGTGGCCAGCGCGGGCCAGGTGTCCTGCCATGGGGTAACCCATGACGCCCAGGCCCAAAAAGGCGACGCGGCGTGCAGGGGTGGGTTCGTAGGTTTTGGCGGCAATTTGGCTCATGGGTGTCTCTGTGGGTGGTTGCGAAGGGGGCTGAACAAGGGCTTAATTTAGCAGCCTGGCAAGCGCAGGGTTCAATGCGGTCGATTTGGCTTGGCCTGTTGGCGACACGGCGGATTTGGTACGCTCTGGCCATGAACCCCAACATCGCCGTGAATTTGGCCAAAGTGCAGGCGCAAATCGAGTCCTCGTGCCACACCGCCGGACGCTCTGCGGGCAGCGTGCAATTGCTGGCTGTGTCCAAAACCTGGGGCCCAGAGGCGGTGCGCCAAGCCCATGCCGCCGGTCAATTGGCTTTTGGCGAAAACTACATTCAAGAGGCGGTGGACAAAATCACGGCCTTGCAAGACCTTGCCTTGCAGTGGCATTGCATTGGCCCCATTCAGAGCAACAAAACCCGTTTGGTGGCGGCACACTTTGACTGGGTGCACAGCATCGATCGCCTGAAAACCGCCCAGCGACTGAGTGAGCAAAGGCCCAGCCACCTGCAGCCTTTGCAGGTGTGCATTCAGGTCAATGTGGACGGGGGGCCCACCAAGGCGGGCGTGACCCCGGCCGACTTGCCCGCTTTGGCGCAAGAACTGTCTCGTTTGCCCGGCCTCAAATGGCGTGGGCTGATGACCATTCCGGAGCCCAGCGATTCACCCCTTGTGATGCGGGCCGTGCATGCCAAGGCCAAAGCACTTTTTGAGGGGCTGCGCCAACAAGGCTTTGACTTGGACACTTTGTCGATGGGCATGAGCGCAGATTTGGACGCTGCCATCGCCGAGGGCAGCACCATGGTGCGCGTGGGCACGGCCATTTTTGGCCAGCGCTGATCGCGCACCGGGTGCCAGCGGTTTCAGCCCGGTGCGCCCGCCTGCAGCTTGAACAGGCTGCGGCGTTCGCCCACGGGCTGTCCGGCCACATTCAACAAAACCTGGGCACGCCAGGGCGCAAGCGCTTGGCGTTGCTGCGCATCCAGCCAACCCAGTTGGTCCAAAGCCTCGACGGTGGCGGCAAACAAGGCGGCTTTGTTGCCGTCCATCACCTTGATCGCCAGGGCCTGACCGCGTGAGCGGCTGCCCACCAACTGCACGCCATCGGCGCCCACCTTGCTCACCCAATCGCCCCGGCCCGCCCGCATGAAGTCGGCGTCGTTGCGCTCGGTGCCCGAGACCAGTTCGGGGTGCGCTTGCATGGCTTGGCCCAATGCATTCAGGCTGGCACCATACAAGCCATCGGCCTCGGGTTGGGCCAGGCGAGCATAGCTGCGCGCCAGGCGTGACAAAGGCATGGCGTAATTGGGCGCAGAGCAGCCGTCAATGCCCAGCCCCAGTTCCTCTTCGCTCAGCCCCGCCACATGCGCCACCGCCTGGCGAATGTGCTGCTGCAAGGGGTGGTCCACGTCGGTGTAGCGGTCGGTGGGCAAACCGTGTTGCACGCAATAGGCCAAAAAGCCACTGTGCTTGCCACTGCAGTTGTGGTGGCGCTCGTCAAAGGCAAAGCCTTCTGGCATGGGTCGCTCGAAAAAAGTGAAGCGGTAGGGCACATGGCAGCCGCAGCGCAATTGGGAGGTGCGTGAGCCACTTTTGCGCAAAAGCGCGTCGATCTGCTCGATGTGCATGTCTTCGCCATTGTGGCTGGCGCACAGCATGGCCAACTCGGGCGCGACCAGGCCAAAGTGCGCCACGCCCCCCTTGTGCAGCAAGGGCAGCGCTTGCAGGGCTTTGAGCGTCGAGCGGGTGAAACACATCCAGTATGGATTGCCCACATGCGCCAGAACCCGGCCTTGGGTGTCGGTCACCGCCAAGGCACCTAAGTGCAGGCATTCCTGAATCCCATTGCGGGTCAGCTCGATCAGTGGTGCGAAATTCATGGGTCATTCCAAGGCCAGAAAAAGACCAGTTTAAATTGTCCCGGACTTGACGCTTCGGCTGGTGCCCATCCCCGCACAATGGGGCCATGCAAGACATTCAATCTCCTCTTCAAGCCCAGGTGGTGCAATGGCTGGTGGACGCAGAACAAGCCGTGGCCGCTGGCGATGTGTTGGTGATTTTGGAGGCCATGAAAATGGAGCACGAAATCCGCGCCCCGCATGCAGGGCGGCTGGTGCAGCGGTTTTTCCATGCGGGCGAGATGGTGGCCGAGGGCCAGCTGTTGGCGCGCTTGACGCCGCTGGCCGAGTCACCAAGCCCTTGGCCAGCCAAGCCCTCGGCCCCGCCAGCCCAGCCGCAGCTGGCCACTGCTGCGGTGCTGCGTGGCGATGTGCAAAAACTGCAAGACCGGCTGGCTTTTACGCAAGACAGCCAGCGGCCAGACGCCGTGGCCAAGCGCCATGCCCTGGGCATGCGCATGGCCCGTGAAAACATCAACCACCTGTGCGATACAGACTCGTTTGTCGAGTACGGTGCCTTGGCGGTGGCCGCGCAAAGCCGCCGCCGCAGCGCCGAAGACCTGATGCGCAACACCCCGGCAGACGGCATGGTGACCGGCATCGGTTGCGTGCATGGCCAAAGGGTGGTGGTCTTGGCCTACGACTTCACCGTGCTGGCCGGCACGCAAGGCATGCGCAACCACCAAAAGACCGACCGCATGTTGGCCCTGGCCGTGCAACACCGCCTGCCGGTGGTGCTGTTTGCCGAAGGCGGGGGCGGGCGTCCCGGCGATGTCGATGTGGCCATCGTGGCGGGTTTGAACTTGAGCACCTTTGCCGCGTTTGCCCGCTTGAATGGCCAAGTGCCTGTGGTCGGGGTGGTGGCGGGCCGGTGTTTTGCAGGCAACGCGGCTTTGCTGGGCTGCTGCGACGTCATCATCGCCACCCAGGGCAGCAACATTGGCATGGGAGGACCGGCCATGGTCGAGGGCGGTGGCCTGGGGGTCTTCCAGCCCGAGCAGATTGGCCCGAGCGAGGTGCAGCACCGCAACGGGGTGATCGACATCTTGGTGGACAACGAGGCCCAGGCCGTCTTGGCGGCGCGCCATTACCTGTCGATTTTTCAAGCCCCACCCCAAAATCTGCAGGCACCTCCTGCTTTGGCCTTGCGCGATTTGGTGCCGGAAAACCGCTTGCGCGTGTACGACACCCGCCTGGCCATGCAAGGCCTGGTCGACACAGGCAGTTTGTTGGCCTTGCGCACCGGTTTCGGTGTGGGCATACACACCGCCTTGGCCACGATTGGCGGGCATGCAGTGGGCATGATGGCCAACAACCCGCTGCACTTGGGTGGGGCCATCGATGCCGACGCGGCCGACAAAGCTGCCCGCTTCATGCAGCTGTGCAATGCGCATGGCCTGCCCCTGGTCAGTTTGGTCGACACACCTGGCTTCATGGTGGGGCCAGACACCGAGGCGCAGGCCCAAGTGCGCCATGTTTCGCGCATGTTCATCGCGGCGGCGCATTTGCGCGTGCCATTTTTGAGCGTGGTTTTGCGCAAGGGCTATGGCCTGGGCGCCATGGCCATGACCGCAGGCGGCTTTCACCAAACCCTGTCCACCGTGGCCTGGCCCACGGCGGAATTTGGCGGCATGGGCCTGGAAGGCGCGGTGCGCCTGGGTTACCGCAAAGAACTGCAAGCGGTGCCCGAAGGGGCTGAGCGTGAGGCTTTGTTTGAGCGCCTGTTGGCCCAGCAATACGAGAACGGCAGCGCCTTCAACATGGCCGCCACATTGGAGATCGATGCGGTGATCGACCCGGCCGAAACCCGCCACTGGTTGCTCGCGGGCTTGCAGGCCGGCAAGGTCAAAGCCGTCTCAGGCGTCTTGCCCATTGACGCTTGGTGAAGCCCCGGGCTGTCGCTGCAAAACAGCGAGGTCTGCGGCCGGGGTGCACACAACCGGCGTCAAAGGTCTTGCAAGGCGCTGTCGATCAGCCCTTGAAAGTGGGTTTCGTCGGCCATGGCGTTGGCACAGAGCAAGGCCAGTTTGACCAAAAACAGTTGTGATTTGTCTTCGCCAGCTTGGTCAATGGCGGCGGCCAAGGCGTCGTAAACGGTTTCCAGACCGCCTATCGACAGGGCTTTGGGGGCGTTTGTGTTCATGCGTTTTCTTTATTGTGGCAAGGCCGTGTTCAAGGCCGCTTGCAAACCCTTGGCATCCAAGTGCTGCCAGCGCGCGCAGATGTGTTGGTCGGGCCGCAGCAAATAGCCGCCCCCCTGGACAGTCATGCCGTAGCGCTGGCGCAGGTGGCCGTCGGCATCGGCCAGTGTGTTGTCGGCACCCTCTACTGGCTGCGCTGCACCCACAGCGGTCAGCCGCAAAGGCAGGCCTTGGGCGCGGGCCTTGGCAATCACGCGGCTCAGCGCCTGGGGAATGGCCGTCGCATCGGTGAAGTACAGCAAGTCAAAGCCGCCGCCCAGGTGGTCGAGCAAAAAGTCGTCGTCGCCCAGGCGCACATTTTGTGGCGGCTCGCCATGGGCGGGGCCATGTGTGAAAAGCCGGTTGTCATCCTCCGCGCAGTTGAGCCGCGAGTGGGTGTAGGCGTGCGGCCTGGAGGTGCGCCAGTGGTACAAAGGCCGCACAAAGTCTTGGCTGAGGGAGAGCGACAGCACGGCATCGCGCAACAGGCGAAAGCCCCGGCTGGGTGGTGCCATGAAGCGGGTGCTCTTGCCCGCCTCGGTGATGATCTCGCGGGCAGCGCCCACGCGCTCTGCACTGTGGTTGGCCAGCAGCGCGGGGCTGGCCAAGCCCTTGACCACAAAGGCCAGATGCCAGCCCAGGGACTGCGCGTCTTGAAAGGCGGTGTTGGCACCGCGCACGCCGAAGATGGGCAACAAATGGGCCGCATCGCCGGTGAACACCACACGGCCGTGGACAAATTCGGGCAGGGTCAGCGTGCGGGCCGAATAAACCGAAGACCAGTCCATCACCCAGGGCTGGCCGGCGTGCCCAATCATGGCCAGCTGGGCGTCGATGCGCGCCTTGAGCGATTCGGGGCGCAGCGCCTGTTCAGGGGTTTCGCCCGCAGGCAGTTGGTAGTCGATGCGCCAAATGCCCATGGGTTCACGGTGCATCAAGATGGTATTGCCGGGGTTCCACGCGGGGTCGAAATACGCCAGCCGCTCGGTGGGCAAGGGCAAGTCAATTTGGATGTCGGCGATCACGAACAAGCCTTCGTAAGAGGCCCCTTCCATGTGCAGGTTCATGGCGCTGCGTATGCCCGAACGCCCGCCGTCGGCGGCCACCACCCAGTCGCTTTCTAGCCAATAGCTGCCTCCGGGGGTGTCCACTTCAAGCCATGCATGGTCGTCCCGGTTCTCGACCCGCTTGACTTTGTTGCCCCAGCGGAAATCGATCAAGGGGTTGGCTTGGCAGGCCTCATGCAAGAAGGCTTCCAAATACTGCTGTTGCACGTTGATGATGGGGTGAAACCGGTCATCGGGGTCGTGCGGCGCTTGCATGCGAAACACCTGGTGCCCCCGGTAAAACGAATTGCCAAAGCGCCAAGGCAAACCGATCTTGGTCATGCGCTCAGCCACCCCCACTTGCTGCAGGATTTCCATGGAGCGGCGGGTAAAGCAGATGGCCCGGCTGCCTTCGGAGAGTTGCAGTTCAGAAGACAGCACCACGCTGGCCACCCCGTGGCGGGCCAACTCCAGGGCGGTCACCATGCCCGCAGGCCCCGCGCCCACCACCACGACTTTTTTTCTGTCTTGCTTGCCATGCAAAGAGGCCAGCCAAGGCTGGAAAACCTCATAGCGGAAATAAAGGCAAGGGCGAGCTTCGGTGGTGGGTTGGTGCATGGCGTGGGGGCTCAGGCTTTTTGGGACTCATGGGCTTGCGCAGCCGGGGAGATGGGTGATTTTTTGGCCGTGACGCCTTGTTTGGCGTGGCCGATCAGGCGGTCGAGCAAATCGCTCAGCAGCGCTTGCTCTTGGCCATTCAGGCAGGCCAGGATGTGTGCGTTGCGTTGGCTCACCAAAGCCATGGCGCGCTCAAACACCAAACGGCCTGCGGGCAAGAGGCTCAAGACCACGCCGCGGCCATCGCCGGGGTGATCGGCTTTGTGCACCAGGCCTTGATCGACCAGGGCTTGGGCTGCGCGGCTGGCCTGCGCTTTGTTCAGGTTGGCTTTCTCGGCCAAGGCCTTCACCGACAAGGGCTCAAAGGTGCCAATCGTGGTCAGGCATCTGCCGTCGCTCATGTACAGGCCGGTGTGTTCGGGATAGGCCGCGTGGCTGTCCGCGTCGGTCAACTTGTGCAACTGGTGCAGCCGGTAGGTCAGCGTGCGGTCCAGCGCGACCTGCAGCGCTGGGGCCTTAGCCGTTGGGTGTGGGGATGGTGTTGGGTGCATGGGGCTTGAATCGGTCAATTTTAAGGGTTTATGGTTGCGCTCGCAACCACTTTGCGGCTTGTCTCCTGCGTGTGGGTTTTTTAAATGAGCTATATGGAATTATTTATTTTCAATAATCTATAAAATACATTGAAAAAATTTCTCAAATCTCAAATCTCAAATCTCAAATCTCAAATCTCAAAACCACCAGCCATGCGCAAGAGACACAACAACACAGGGAGATCTCGATGGGCTGCACAACGGGTGGCCATGTTGGGTACTTTGCTGTTAGGCCAAACGGCGTTGGCTGTGGAACTGCCTTGGCATCTGGGGGCGCAAAAAGGCCAGTTGTCTGCGCCTGCGGCCATCAACACCTACACGGAAAAGCCGGGGCCTCACCCCATCGTGGTGGCGGTCATCGACAGCGGCGTGATGGCTGGGCATCCCAGTTTGCAAGGGCAATTGCTGCCCGGCTATGACATGGTGTCAGGCCAACAAAATTTGCGCCAGCAACGCTCGCCAGATTTCAGCCCGGATGAACGCGGCACCCGCTGCGGCAACCGCTTGCTGGCCAACTCTTTCAGAACCCATGGCACCGAAGTCGCCAGCCTGATTGCGGGCAATGGTGCCGACGGTGTGTTGGGCGTGAACTTGCAAGCGAAAATTTTGCCAGTCCGCGTTTTTGGTGCCTGCGGCATGCTGCGCCGAGACTTGCTGGATGGCATCGCCTGGGCCGCAGGTTTTCCGGTGGAGGGCTTGCCGGACAACCCCCACCCCGCCAAAATCATCAACCTCAGTCTGGCCGGTGGCTTCGCGCAATGCGGGTCTGACTTGCAAGCCTTGGTCGATCGCGCCCTTCAACATGGAAAAATCATGGTGGCGGCCGCAGGCAATCATTTCCACAAACCTCTGCAAGAGCCAGGCAATTGCCGGGGCGTGATTTCGGTCGGCTCGGTCAGTGCTGAAAACCGCATCGAGGTGTATACCGCGCTCGATCCGCGCACGACAGTTTACGCACCTGGCGGCGGTGCCAAACTGGCGGTCGATGCGCCATGGTTTGTCAACAAACTGAAAGTGGCCACCTTCGACCTGGACTTTCTGGGTCGCGAGCAAGCCACCAGCCGCTACAGCGGGGTGGGGACCAGCTATGCATCTCCCTTGGTGGCGGGTTTTCTCTCCTTGTGGCTTTCGCACAACCCGAACAAGAGTACGGCCGATGTGATGCGCGAACTGCCTCAATTTCAGCGCGCTGTTGAGCCAACGCCAAACTGTGGGGAATGCAGGCCTTTTGGTTTGTTTCATCCTGGGCGACTGGAGGGCATGTGAAACGGGTTTGTTGGATTTGGCTGGCGTGTCTGGCGTTCATGACCTCGGCCGCAGCCGGTACCGTTTGGCATTGCTCACGAATGGCCGCGAGCGACATGGCCAAGCTGGACAGACGAGCGCCTGCCGATGCTTTTTCACTGGCCGGCCAGACCGAGGCCGAGGATGTGATCCGTATTTCCGTCATGGACTTGATCAATGTTTACTCGGGGGTCTCTGTCAGGCTCAGCAACTTGGCCTTATCGGCTTGTTTCATGCCGGTCAACGACCAGGAAACAAAAAGCGCATTGCAGGCCTTGGGCTTGAGGGCCGATGTTTTCTCTGCTTTGGCCAGAAAAAGCGCCATCGCCAAAAACCACCTTTACCGAGTCGCCAATGAAGAGGAAATGAAAGCGTGCATTGCCCGCCACCCTCCCGCTGTGGGTTATTTGAGCCAGTCCCAAGTGTCTGACAGGATGGCACCATGCTTTTAAAGGGCTTCGAAATAAGGCCTTTCATTCAGGGTTGCAGCAAGCTTGACCGGGTCCTTGCGCACACGCTTTGGCCTTTGTTCTTGCAAGGGCTGGTCTTTTCAGGCCTGCTGTGGTGTTCGCACACGGCCAAGGCCACTGAATGGCAGATGAGCACTTCGGTCATTGGTGGCCTTGATTATTGGGTGCTTGACCCTCAAAAACCTTCGCCACCCGAGGCCGGGCGCGACCTCGTGTTGGGCAGTGCGCTGGAAGATTACCTCAGATTGAGCCTTCCTGATGCAGACAACAAATGGAAGTACCGACCGGTTTCGCCTTGGCTGCGCGTGAGCAGCCAGGTGCGTTTGAACGCCAATTGGGAAGCCAGCATCCAATGGCGGGCAGATCAATTGATGGGGGCACATGTGGACGTTGCCCGATTGGACTTTGCACCTTCACCCTTCATGGGGGTGCGCACCGGCGTGGTCAATTTCAACACGAATTGGTGCCGTACCTACGACGTGGACTCGCCTTGGATCGCTGAGCCGGACGTGTTTTGCCGTGCAAACAACTACATGCGGATGAACAACTCAGCCCCCGGTGTTCAGGTCTACACCAATACAAGCATGGGCCATTACCAAGTGCAGGCCATTGCGGGGGTGTACCGCCCCAGATGGTTGTCCTTTGACACCAAGGAGTTTGGATTCAACACCGCCAAATTGAGGTCCAATTTCAAGTTTGAAAGCAACCAAAAACAAAGCTTGGCGCTGAACATCCTCCATCTTGAAACGGGATCCCAGGCGCGCTTGGGTCTTTTGCGTTCTGAGCAATCGGGGCGCTACATTCCAAAACTCCAAGCAGATGACCGCGACAGAGACAACGTTGTTAAAAACCAATATGCCGCAGCAGATGTTTATTTGAGGCCCAAAATCCGCCTCAAATACAGCCGATCCTTGTATAAAAGTCGCAATTTCTATTCAGGGCTGATGATCAACCCCGAAAAAAACAAGTCAGAAACAGTGGAGTGGGTCTACGAACCATCGGCAACCGATCTGCTGGCCCTCGGATGGTCGCGCTTCGTCATCGCAGCGGCCATCCAAGACCCACTCAACCCCAGAACCGGTCAAGCGGTTTTGCAAGATGACTACTATTATTCAAGCCAAACATCGTGGATGGCCTCTTGGCGGCACCAGTTGGGCAAGGGCATGCACTGCAGCTTGCAGTGGACACACGCCAAACAAGTCAATGGGTATGAGGGCCGCCGCCGTCCTGGCCGTGGCAATGCGATCGGCTTGCGAGTGGCTTACCAGCACTGAAACGCCTTGGCAGTGGCGTGGCACGAAGCCGTGCCCGCAATTCAGAACCTTTCGAGCTCGGGGTGTTTGATGGCCCCGGCGCGCACCAGCATCCTGCCATATTCGGCGCAGCGGTTGAGCGTCGGGATGACTTTGCCCGGGTTGAGCAGCCCCATCGGGTCAAAGGCGCGTTTGACGGCGAACATCTGCTCATTTTCCTCAGGGCTGAACTGCACGCACATGCTGTTGACTTTTTCAATGCCCACCCCATGCTCGCCGGTCACGGTGCCGCCCATGGCCACGCTGGTCTCTAAAATTTCTGCGCCAAACAACTCACATCGGCGCAATTGATCGGCGTCGTTGGCATCAAACAAGATCAGGGGGTGGAGGTTGCCGTCGCCCGCATGGAAGACATTCAGGCAGCGCAGGGCGTACTTGATCTCCATGGCGGAAATGGCTTGCAAAATATCGGCCAAGCGTTTGCGCGGAATGGTCGAGTCCATGCACATGTAGTCGGGGCTGATGCGGCCAGAAGCTGGAAACGCGTTTTTGCGGCCGCTCCAAAATTTCAAGCGCTGCGCCTCGTCGCGACTGACCGTGATGGCGGTGGCGCCACAGTTGCGCAGCACCTCGCTCATGCGGCCAATTTCTTCCTCGACTTCTTCGGGTGTGCCATCGCTTTCACACAACAAGATGGCCGCTGCCGTCAGGTCGTAGTCGGCATGCACAAAATCCTCCACCGCCGCTGTCATCGGGCCGTCCATCATTTCCAGGCCGGCGGGGATGATGCCCGCCGCGATCACCGCCGCCACGGCATCACCGGCTTTGCGCACATCGTCGAAGCTGGCCATGATGCAGCGGGCCAATTGGGGTTTGGGCACCAATTTAACGGTGACCTCGGTGGTCACGGCCAACATGCCTTCACTGCCTACCAAGACCGCCAAGAGGTCGTAGCCAGCCGTGTCCAATGAGTCGCTGCCGAACTCGATGGGCTCGCCCGCGATGGTGAAACCACGCACTTTGAGCACATTGTGAACCGTGAGACCGTATTTCAGGCAATGCACACCGCCAGAGTTTTCCGCGACGTTGCCCCCAATCGTGCAGGCAATTTGGCTGGAGGGGTCGGGGGCGTAATACAGGCCAAAGGGGGCGGCCGCCTCGCTGATGGCCAGGTTGCGCACTCCGCAGGCCACCACCGCCGTGCGGCCAATGGGGTCAATGCGCTTAATTTGGTTGAAGCGGGCCATGGACAGTGTCACGCCCATGCGGTGAGGCATGGCGCCGCCCGACAGGCCAGTGCCCGCGCCCCGCGCCACCACCGGCACTTGCAAAGCATGGCAAGCCTTGAGCACAGCTTGAACCTGTGCTTCGGTTTCGGGCAAGGCCACCACCAAAGGCCGCTCGCGGTAGGCGGTCAAGCCATCGCATTCGTAAGGTGTGGTGTCTTCCGGTGTGAAAAGAATGGCATCTGAGGGCAAGACCCGCAGCAAAGCTTGCACCACGGCGCTTTGGCGCTCAGCACGTTCAAGGCTGGACAAAAGTTCTGGCGGTGTGGGGCTGTTCATGGCGTCACTCTTTGCAATCTGACTTTGACTGTAAACGCATAGTGGCTCGGCTGGCATGAAGAATCTTTCATGCGGTGTTGAATTGGTGTCTCAAGCCAGAGCGTGAGTGCGCAAAAGAATGGCCACCCCCCGGTGAAGGACGTCATTGCCGCCATGCTGCCGCCCAGAGACGGAGTGCGGTTCAGCGACTGGCTCAGGCCAAAACGCTTTTGAGCCACTCTGCAAAGGTGGCGCATTCCCAGCGCTCCATGGTGCCGGTGCGCCAGCACAGGTAGTGGGCATGGGGGCTGGGCACGCTGCGCTCAAACAGGCGAACCAATTGGCCGTTTTCCAGCCAGGGCGCACCCAGTTTCAGGCGGATCAGGCCCACGCCCAAACCTTGGGCGGCTGCGTCGCACACCAGGCCAATGTCGTTGAAAGAAGAGCCATCGGTGGGTTCGGGCCAGTCCAGCTCGTGCGCGGCAAACCAGGTGCGCCAAGGCTCCAAGGGGCTTCGCAGCAGGGCCATATTTTGCAACTCTGCGGCGCTGCTGAAGGGGCCGTTTTCGCGCAACCATACGGGTGAAGCCAGGGGGGTGACCTCGTCTTTGGCCAGACAAACATGCTCCACATCCGAGTAACGCCCGGTGCCAAAGCGCACAGTGAGGTCGGCGTCTTCGGCCACCACGTCCAGCAGGGGAATGCTCACTTGCAAAGTGATGTCGATCTCGGGGTAGGCGTCCAAAAAGGTTTTCAGGCGCGGCATCAAGATCGAGCGGGCAAAAGTGGGGGTGACCGCCAAGCGCAATTTGCGGCGGCCGGGGGTGTGGCTGGCGCTGGGGAAACGCTGCAAAGACACCAAACCCTCGCGCACATGGGCCAAATACTCAATGCCTTCGGTGGTGAGTGAAAAATCGGCCCGGCCAAACAACTTGGTGCCAATGATTTGCTCGAGCTGCTTGACCCGGTGGCTGACCGCGCTGGGCGTGACGCACAGTTCTTCGGCCGCTTGGGTCACGCTGCGCAACCGGGCCAGGGCCTCAAAGGTCAACAGGCACTGGATGGGCGGGATGCGCGAATGGGCAGACATGGCTTGCGCTTGTTATTTGAAGATCACCGTTTTATGGCCATTGATCAAGACGCGGTGTTCGCTGTGCCACTTGACGGCGCGTGCCAGCACCTGGCTTTCGGTGTCGCGGCCAATGGCGGTCAGGTCTTCCACAGTTTTGCTGTGGTCCACACGGGCCACGTCTTGCTCAATGATGGGGCCTTCGTCAAGGTCGGCGGTCACATAGTGGGCGGTGGCACCAATCAGCTTCACGCCCCGGTCGTGCGCTTGGTAATAGGGCTTGGCCCCTTTGAAGCTGGGCAAAAACGAGTGGTGGATGTTGATGGCACGACCGGCCAATTTGCGGCACAGGTCATTGGAGAGGATTTGCATGTAGCGGGCCAACACCACCAGGTCAGCGCCTTCGCTTTGGATGATCTCGAACTGTTTGTCTTCGGCTTGCGCTTTGGATGCGGCGGTGACCGGGATGTGGTGAAACGGCACGTTGTAGCTGGCTGCCAGTTGGTAGAACTCGCGGTGGTTGCTCACAATGGCCCGAATGTCCAGGGGCAGTAGGCCACTCTTCCAGCGAAACAGCAGGTCGTTCAGGCAATGGCCTTCCTTGCTGACCAGGATCACCGTGCGCATGGGCTGGCTGGTGGCGTGCAGCTCCCAGTTCATGTCAAAAGTTTGGGCAAATGCGGCCCACTGCGCGTTCAGGCTGTCGGCAGCGCTGGCGGCACAGGCAAACTGCACGCGCATGAAAAACAAGCCGGTGTCGTGGTCGTTGTACTGAGCGGCTTCTTCGATGTTGCCACCGCGCTCCAGTAAAAAGCCAGAGACCGCATGCACAATGCCTGTTCGGTCAGGACAAGAGAGCGTCAGGATGTAGGTGGTGGTCATAAATAAAAGCAAAGCAATGGGACAGCAGCCCTAAGCGCAAAACCGCCGATTCAACTCGGGCTATTGTAAGGACCGCGCCCCCAGGTCAACAGGAAGGCAGATTGCCAAGATGCCAGTGCAGTCCCCTGTCCTTTTGAACTGGCCCCATAGGCGGGACTTTTCACCTTTAAACTGGTGGGCTTGATGGCTCAATAGGAGTTTGACATGGCCCATGCCGATCTGAACATGAGCAACCAGTGGTTGCCCTTCACCCCCAACCGCACATTCCACAACGACCCGCGTGTTTTTGTGGGGGCCGAGGGCATGCACTTCACCACCCACGATGGCAAGAAAGTCCTTGATGGCATTTCCAGCCTTTGGTGCGTGGGTGCAGGACACAACCGCCGACCCATCAACGAAGCCATCAAAAAGCAGCTGGACACACTGGACTATGCGACCGCCTTTCAAGCCAGCAACGACAAAGCCTTCAAAGCCGCCAAGATGATCGCGGCCATGGCGCCGGGTGACCTGAACAAGGTGTTGTTCTGCAACTCGGGCTCGGAGGCGGCCGACACCGCCTTGAAGGTGGCGCTGGCCTACCACCGGGCCCGTGGCGAAGGGCATCGCAACGTCTTCATTGGCCGAGAAAAGGGCTACCACGGCGTGAACTTTGGCGGCATGAGCGTGGGCGGCTTGCCCGCCAACCGCAAGGTCTACGGTGCGCAATTGCTGCCGCGTGTGGACCACATGCGCTTCATCCACGACCCGCTCAACCACGCCTACATCCACCACGAAGAGCCGGTGTGGGCCGAAGACCCGCTGCTGGAGTTGGAAAACCGCATCTTGGTGCTGCACGACCCGAGCAACGTGGCGGCGGTGATCGTTGAGCCCATTGCCGGCAGCGCGGGCTGGTACATCCCGCCCAAAGGCTATGTCAAGCGCCTGCGCGAGATTTGCGACAAACACGGCATTTTGTTGATTTTTGACGAAGTCATCACCGGCTTTGGCCGTCTGGGGGTGAACTTCGCGGCCGATTTCTACGGGGTGGTGCCCGACATGCTCAATTTTGCCAAGGCCGTCACCAACGGCGTGATCCCTTTGGGGGGGGTGGTTTGCCGTGACTTCATTTACGACGCGATGATGAACACCAACGCCCCCGATCACGCTGTCGAGTTTTTCCATGGCTACACCTATTCGGGCCACCCTGTGGCCTGCGCCGCGGCCATTGCCACACTGGAGCTGATGCAAGAAGAAAACCTGTTTGCCCGCGCCGGTCAACAGGGCAAGTTGCTGGGCGATGCGATGCACAGCGCCTTCAAGGGTTTGCCCAATGTCATCGGCATCCGCACCTTGGGCTTGGCCGGGGCGGTGGAGTTGGCCAGCATGGCAGGCGCACCGGGCAAGCGGGCGTTCGACATTTTCATGGATTGCTTCCACAAAGGGGTGTGGGTGCGCCCTGCCGGAGAGAATCTGGTGATCTGCCCGCCTTACATCGTGCAAGACGCGCACATCGAGCAGATCGTGCAAACCGTGGCCGACAGCATCCGCCGCCACGCCTGATGCGCCCAACCGGGGCTGCCCTGATGGGCGGTTTTTGTGCGCCACAAAGCCGCAAGAGTCGGCCCGTGATGCGCTGAACTTGCTGGCCTTTCTTGCGCTGCAGAGTCAAGTGCTTGGTCCCATGCGGCGCAGCTGGTTTTCGGGGTCAAGCGGTCTGTGGCGGCAGTTATGGCACGGGCTTGTGCTTGCCGCGTCGCCTTGGTTGACACCGGGGTCAATCAGCACCATGGCCATGCTGCCTGTGTCACTGGCATTTGCCCGGTGTTTGGGGCGGGCCGCCGGGTTTCACCCCGTTATCTTGATTTTGGGCACTTCGCCAAAAGGTGACACCGAGATGGCCATCACCACCAAGGTGTTGCAGCCAGGTGTGCCAGTGGTTGCGGCTGTGCAAGTGTTACGACCGCTGGCAGTGTAGAAACAGGCCGGGCCCCAGTTTGCTGGGGGTGGGCAGCCAAAAAAAAAGCCGCCTGAGTCAGCAGGCGGCTTGGGGTCAGGGCTTGGCGGCGCTCAGTGCACCACAACCGGTTGTTGGGCCAAACCGGTATAGCCTTCCAGGGTGTCTTCCACCTCTTCCTGCGTGGGCGTGTGTGCTTGCCAAGCCTGGATTTGTTGCTGGAACATCTCGGCCCAAGAGCCATCCAAATACACTTCTTTGCCGGAGCGTTTGTCCACAATCTCAAAACCATGGCGCTCGAGCAAAGGTTTGCTGCTGGCCGGGGCTGCCTCGGCAGGTGCATTGGCCAGCATGTGCATCACGGCAAAGGTTTCGGATTCGTACAACAGGTTCATGCCTTGATTCTCCATCAACATCTGCATCATAAGTGGGGACTTGCGCAACAACTTCAAGTTGGTGTGGTTTTTCCCTCTTTATTTAGAGGCCAGTGCGGGCAAGGTCTGTTGTTCTTTCAATGCCAAGTCGATGAAATTGCCGTTGACTTGGGTGATGCGTATACGCACAGGCATCCACGCGTGTTTGGGGGAGACCCAAAAGCTGACCGTGGCATCAAATCGGTTCTTCGGTTGGCAAACCCATTTGGTCGTTTCCAGCTCATGACCTTCTAGCACCAGTGTTTCAAACTTGTCCAAGGTCAACATCCAAGGCGACGCATCACGGGTGGTTGCGGTCTGTATTTGTAAACGAGTGCCAGGCCGAAAACCTGGGGTGGTCGCTGCCATGGCGGCGGCCAATTGCACATAAAGGCTGATCTGGTCTTGCGCCCCTGGCTCGAGTGGGACCGTGGGGGCGTTGTTGCTGAAGACCACCTTGTTGTTGACTCGGTCGAAATGGGTTGCACGCTCGTTGCGCCCAATGTCCGAAAAGCGCTGGGGCGCCAAACCAAGGGGGGTGATGGCACCTTGGCTTTTCCATTGCCGGCTGCCCAGCAGAAATGCGCGCACAGAAAGACCCAGCACGTAAGCATTCTCGTTGTGTTGCCACTGAAGTTCCCCGGTGGCGAAGTAGTTGATCCCTTTGTTTTGCCCGGTCAAGTTGTAACTGAGCAAAACCGAGGGCGGCAATGCACCCATGGGAATGCCGGGCATGTTGGCGGTGGCGGGCAAAGCCTGTGCAGACGGGTTGTTCGCTGTTTCGGGCACACCCGCCGCTGTCGTCGGTGCTGGCAGGGTTGGCTTTGGCAGAGTCTCTTGCACGGGTACGGTGTTTGGTGCTGGCAAGGGTTCAGCGACGGAAGGCCGTTCTGGCTCGGCAATGGGTACATCAGGCATTGACGGCGCTGGCGTGCTGTTGCTGAGGTTTTCTGGCGCAGAAGAGGAGCTTTCTTCTGTCTGGGGCAGGGGTTGGTCCTGCGGCGGTAAAGGCCTTTGTGTACCTCCAACAGCGGCGATGTCCAACGCTGTGTCTGGCTTGGCCTGTGCTTGATTGGGTTTTCGTGGTTCCGGGTCAGCCACAGACGTGGTTTCTGTGGCGATGCGCGTGCGGGCTTGGCTGGGCTTGACTTGGGCGACTTGCGCCGCCGGAGGTGGCGCAGGGTCGGTCCATCTGGTTTCCACTGGCTTGACCCTGAAAGCCAGTGGCAAAGCAGATGGCCATTCGAGGCCACCGGTCAAATGGGCGATGAAGGCCAAGTGCAATGCCAAGACCAAGAGCGACAAGCCAAACACCGCCCAGGCTGGGGGGCGGGCTTTGCCAGGGCCCAGTTTGTCAGAAGTGCTGCGAGCAGCCCGTCCAAACATGGTCAATCAGCGCGCGTGCCAGCCCAGATCGGCTGAAAGCTGCTGCGTGAAATGGCGCAGACTCATGGCGATGGGACCTTGCCAAGAGGCGTCCAAAGTGGCCGAAGATCCCAGCACCACCACCCCCAGTGCCAAATGGCCATCGGCGTCAAAAACAGGGGCACAAAAACCGGAAATGCCAGGCAACAACACATTGACCACCCGCCCCAGACCTTGTTGTCGGGCTTCCTTGAGCATGGCTTGCACTTGAGCGGGCGTGCTGGGCAGGTCGCTGCGCCCCAATTTGCGGGCCAAGGCCAATTCATCGTCGATCATGTTTTTGGTTTTGTCGGCCGCTCCACCATGGCTGTTGAAAGCCGCAAAGCAACGTCCCGTGGCCGAAGACAGCAAGGGCATCACATCGCCCAAGCGCAGACTGACTGGCATGGCCAAGGGCGTCTCTTGCCAGTGCACCAAGGTGGGGCCGCGATTGCCCCACACCGCCAAGGCCATGGTGTGGCCGGTGCGGTCTATCCATTCGGGCAAGCGTTCCCGGGCGAGCTTGACGGCGTCCAGCCGTGACAAAGTGGCCAAGCCCAAACGCAGTGTGGCGGGCCCCAACTCGTATCGGGTGCTGGTGTTGTCTTGCACCACCAAACCCAAACGCTGAAAACTGACCAAATAGCGGTGGGCCTTGGCCGCGCTCATCTGGGCTGCGGCGGCCAGATCGCGCAACATCAACGGGGCTGGGGCCTTGGCCAACACATCCAACAGGGCAAAACCAACCTCGACCGATTGAATGCCTGCGCGTTCCTTGTCTTCCCCTTTGGGCGGAGTGCGGGTGCTTGGAGTGTCCATATCGCCTAGAATCTGGTTTCGTTTAGTTAAACGAGTTTAACAATGCGTAATTGCTTGGGTGATTCACACTTTAGCGCATCGCGCTACAAAGGGACATATTCCATATGAAATTGGCGACTTACAAAGACGGCTCGCGCGACGGACAACTCGTGGTGGTGTCCCGAGACCTGAGCACAGCCCATTATGCGACGGGCATTGCCAGCAAACTGCAGCAAGTGCTGGACGATTGGAACTTTCTATCGCCTCAGCTCGAAGACCTTTACACCACGCTCAACCAAGGCAAAGCCCGACATGCCTTTCCATTCAAACCCGAGCAATTCATGGCCCCGCTGCCAAGGGCCTACCAGTGGGCCGACGGTTCGGCCTACCTCAACCATGTGGAACTGGTGCGGGCCGCGCGTCAATCCGAAGTGCCCAGCAGTTTTTACACCGACCCCTTGATGTACCAAGGTGGCAGCGACGATTTTCTGGGGCCGTGTGACCCCGTGGTGTGCGCCAGTGAGGCGTTCGGCATCGACTTTGAGGCCGAAATCGCGGTGATCACCGGCGATGTGCCCATGCAAACCCCTGCCGATGAAGCCATCGAATCGGTGCGCTTGCTCATGTTGGCCAATGATGTGAGCCTGAGGAACCTGATTCCCAATGAATTGGCCAAGGGCTTTGGTTTCTTTCAAAGCAAGCCCGCTACGGCTTTCAGCCCTGTGGCCGTGACGCCCGACGAATTGGGCGCGGCATGGCAAGGGGGGCGTGTGCATTTGACGCTGCAGTCCACTTGGAACGGGCGCAAGGTTGGCATGTGCGATGCAGGCCCAGAAATGAGCTTTCACTTTGGCCAATTGATCGCCCACATCTGCAAAACCCGCAACGTGCGCGCAGGCTCCATCGTGGGCAGCGGCACGGTGAGCAACAAAAGCGAAGAAGTCAACGGCCAAAAAAGCTGGCCCAAAGGCTACAGCTGCATCGCCGAAAAACGCGCCATTGAAACCATCTTGGACGGCCAGCCCAGCACCGAATTCATGAAGTACGGCGACACCATCCGCATCGAGATGAAGGGCCTGAATGGCGAAAGCCTGTTTGGCGCGATTGAGCAGGCAATCGCGCCGCTGGCTGATTGAGCCAAGGATTCAAAAGCGCCACGCCTGTCGCTTCAAAATCCGGCACATTGCGAGTCACCACGGTGAACCTGTGCTCAAGGGCGGTGGCCGCAATCATCGCGTCGCGGTCCGAGCATGGGTTGGGGACGTGCAGCGCAGATATGACGTTGGTGTCCAGTGTGAACATGGATGACTTTCAGTCCAAATTCGCTGCTTGAATCTGAATGCCCAGTTTGGGTGAATCGAAATCGATGCCTTCACCGCCTGATATGCCATCCATCACCTCCAGCGAAATGTGGTTTTGGTGCAGCAGGGACGGGGCGAGGGACGCGTTACAAATGGACAGTGGGGTCAGGCTTATCCAAAGAGGGTGTGCAGCCATTCAGATGAAGCTTGCATGGCTTGATGCATTGCCGGGTGAAACGTGTTCACCCCAGTTTCTTCATCAGCAAAGCATTGACCTGAGCCGGATTGGCCTTGCCCTTGCTGGCTTTCATGATGGGTCCGACCAAACCGTTCAGCGCCTTGGCGTTGCCCGCCTTGAACTCTTCCACGTTCTTGGGGTTGGCAGCCAAGACGTCGTCGATGATCTTTTCCAGCTCGCCGGTGTCGTTTATCTGTTTGAGGCCTTTGGCTTCGATGATGGCGTCGACCTCGCCCTCACCGTTCCACAGACCTTCAAACACCTGACGCGCCGCGTTATTGCTGATGGTGTTGTCGCTAATACGGCCAATCAGGGCGGCCAGTTGCGCGGCGCTCACCGGTGCTTGCTCGATCGCCAATTCACTGGCGTTCAGGCGGCGTGAGACTTCGCCCATGATCCAGTTGCTGGCCAATTTTGGCTGGCCGCAGGCCATGGCTGTTGCTTCAAAGTAGGCGGCTACGGCCTTGCTTTGGGTCAGTTGCGTGGCGTCGTAGTCGGGCAAGCTGTATTGCGTGACAAAGCGCTCGGCCATCACGCGGGGCAGCTCGGCCATTTCGCTTTTCACGCGCTCCACCCAGTCGCGGCCAATCACCAGCGGGGGCAAGTCCGGGTCGGGAAAGTAGCGGTAGTCGGCGGCGTCTTCCTTGGTGCGCATGGCGCGGGTCTCGCCGGTGTCAGGGTCAAACAGCACGGTGGCTTGCTGGATGGCGTGGCCGTCTTCGATTTGCTCAATCTGCCAGCGCACCTCATAGTCAATCGCCTGCTGCATGAACTTGAAGCTGTTCAGGTTCTTGATCTCGCGGCGCGTGCCCAACTCGGCACCGGGCTTGCGCACCGACACGTTGGCGTCGCAGCGGAAAGAGCCCTCTTGCATGTTGCCGTCGCAAATGCCAATCCAAGTGACGATTTTGTGCAGCTCTTTGGCATAGGCCACGGCCTCGGCGCTGGAGCGCATGTCGGGCTCGGTGACAATTTCCAAGAGCGGCGTGCCGGCTCGGTTCAGGTCAATGCCTGATTGGCCGATGAAGTCTTCATGCAGCGACTTGCCCGCGTCTTCTTCCAGGTGGGCACGCACCAGGCGCACGGTTTTGCGCACGGTTTCTTGGCCTTCTTCCAAAAAGAACGACACCTCGCCGCCTTGCACCACGGGGATTTCAAATTGGCTGATCTGATAGCCCTTGGGCAAGTCCGGATAAAAGTAGTTTTTGCGTGCAAAGACGCTGCGCTCAGCAATGTGCGCATTCACGGCCAAGCCAAATTCAATGGCGCGTTCGACCGCGCCCACATTCATCACCGGCAAGGTTCCAGGCAGAGCCAGGTCGACCGCACAGGCCTGGGTGTTGGGCGCGGCCCCAAAGGCCACCGAGGCGCGGCTGAAAATCTTGCTTTGGGTGGAAAGCTGGGTGTGCGTTTCAAAGCCAATCACGACTTCGTAACCTTGGACTAATTTGGCGGTCATGTCTGTTCTCCTGCCGTGCCGCCCCAAGGGCGCACAGCGCGCCCTTGGGGGGCGGTCAATACACGAAGCGATGAACGTGCGGGCATCACTTCACACCCTCTGGCCGGAGAAGGTGAAAATCGGTGGCTTGTTGCAGGGCGTGCGCAGCACCAAACAACTGGGCTTCTTTGAAGTAGTTGCCAATCAATTGCATGCCCACCGGCATGCCGTGCGCGCCAAAGCCTGCGGGCAAGCTCATGCCGGGCAAACCGGCGAGAGACGCGGGCAGGGTGAAGATGTCGGCCAGGTAGTCGGCCACCGGGTCATTGGCGTTTTCGCCCAGCTTCCAGGCCACGCTCGGTGCCACGGGGCCCGCGATCACATCGCATGCTTTGAAAGCGTTTTGAAAATCATCGGCGATCATGCGGCGGATTTTTTGCGCCTGCAAATAATAGGCGTCGTAGTAGCCGTGGGAGAGCACATAAGCGCCGGTCATGATGCGGCGTTTGACCTCGTTGCCAAAGCCTTCGGCGCGGGTTTTTTTGTACATGTCCACCAGGTCGGCGTAGTCCTTGGCGCGGTGGCCAAACTTCACGCCGTCAAAGCGGCTCAGGTTGGAGCTGGCTTCGGCTGGGGCAATGATGTAGTAAACCGGGATAGACAACTCGGTGCGCGGCAGGCTGATGGGCACCAGCTTGGCACCGAGTTTTTCGTATTCACGCAAAGCTGCGTCGAGTGCAGCGCGCACATCGGCGTGCAAGCCTTCGCCAAAAAATTCTTTCGGTACGCCAATGCGCAGACCTTCAATCGAGTGGTTCAGCGCGGCGCTGAAGTCCTCAGCGGGCATGTCCAGCGAGGTCGAGTCGCGGTCAATGTCGGGCCCGCACATGGCGCTGAGCATGAGGGCGCAGTCCTCGGCGCTGCGGGCCATGGGGCCGGCTTGGTCGAGGCTGGAGGCGAAGGCGACCATGCCGTAACGGCTGGCCCGGCCATAGGTCGGCTTGATGCCGGTGATGCCGCAAAAACTGGCAGGCTGGCGAATCGAGCCGCCGGTGTCGGTGCCAGTGGCGGCGGGCGCCAGACGCGCCGCTACGGCAGCGGCGCTGCCACCTGACGAGCCGCCGGGCACGCGGGCGGTGTCCCAGGGGTTGGTCACCGCGCCATAGGCCGAGTTTTCGTTGGCCGAACCCATGGCGAACTCGTCGCAATTGAGTTTGCCCAAGCTCACCATGCCGGCCTGCGCCAGGCGCTGTACCACGGTGGCATCAAACGGCGAACGGTAGCCTTGCAGGATTTTGGAGCCAGCGGTGGTGGTGAAATCGCGGGTCACAAACACGTCTTTGTGGGCCACCGGCACGCCTTCCAGCGGGCCCGCTGTGCCATTGGCCAGTTTGGCATCGGAGGCGCGGGCCTGGTCCAGGGTGACTTCGCTGTCGATGTCCAAAAAGGCGTTGTGCGGATTGCCGCCGGTGCGCGCCAAAAAGCGGGTTGCCACTTCGACGGCACTGATCTCTTTGGTCTTTAAAAGGGTGGCCAGCGCTTTCACGCTGAGCAGGTGCAGATCACTCATGGCTTACTCGATCACTTTGGGAACCAGGAACAAGCCCCGCTCCACAGCGGGCGCGCTTTGTTGGTTCAATTCGCGCTGGTTGGGCTCGCTGACCGCATCGGGGCGCAGGCGCAGCGTGATGTCTTGAATCGCCGCTACGGGATGCGCCATGGGCTCGACGCCTCGGGTGTCTACCGCTTGCATGGCTTGTACCATCCCGAAAAAACCATTGATTTGAGTGAGCATGCGCTCACTTTCTTCGGGCTTTAAGGCCAGCCGAGCGAGGTTGGCGATGCGGGCAATATCCTGCGGTGTCAGGGACATGGTTTGAAAAGAGTTGTAAGTGATGGGTCTTTCCTGGCCAAACCGGTCTTTCGGGTCACCGATTTGCTGGGGGATCGGGTATTATCCAGTCTTTGTCGCTGCTCTCAGCCTGGCCGCTGAGCTGGCCTTGACGACACCCCCAATTTGACAGCCACGCCCGACCCCATCAACAGCCCATGGACTTGGGGCTGGGCGTCAAAGGACCCTTGATGTTTTCTTCTTTTCGCCGCTATTTCTCCAGTGACCTGGCCATTGACTTGGGCACCGCCAATACCTTGATTTTTGTGCGCGACAAGGGCATTGTGCTGGACGAGCCCTCGGTGGTGGCCATTCGCCACGAAGGCGGGCCTCAGGGCAAGAAAACTTTGCAGGCCGTGGGCCATGTGGCCAAAGCCATGTTGGGCAAAGTGCCCGGCAATATTGAAGCGATTCGGCCGATGAAAGACGGCGTGATCGCCGATTTCACCGTGACCGAGCAAATGCTCAAGCAGTTCATTCGCATGGTTCACCCTCGCAGCACCTTTCGCCCCAGCCCGCGCATCATCATTTGTGTGCCTTGCGGCTCGACCCAGGTGGAGCGCCGCGCGATCCGCGAGTCGGCCTTGGGTGCGGGCGCTTCGGATGTTTTCCTGATCGAAGAGCCCATGGCCGCCGCCATCGGCGCGGGCTTGCCGGTATCTGCCGCATCGGGCTCCATGGTGGTGGACATCGGCGGCGGAACCACCGAAGTTGGCGTGATTTCCTTGGGCGGCATGGTTTACAAAGGCAGTGTCCGCGTGGGTGGCGACAAGTTCGATGAAGCCATCATCAGCTACATCCGACGCAACTACGGCATGTTGATCGGCGAGCCCACCGCCGAAGCCATCAAAAAGAACATCGGCTCGGCCTTTCCTGGCAGTGAAGTCAAGGAAATGGAAGTCAAAGGCCGCAACCTGTCAGAAGGTGTGCCGCGCAGTTTCACCATCAGCTCCAATGAAATTTTGGAGGCTTTGACCGACCCGCTGAACCAAATTGTCTCGGCGGTGAAAACGGCGCTCGAACACACGCCACCCGAATTGGGTGCTGACATTGCCGAGCGGGGCATGATGCTCACCGGTGGCGGTGCATTGCTGCGCGACCTGGACCGCTTGTTGGCAGAAGAAACGGGCTTGCCCGTGCTGGTCGCAGAAGACCCCTTGACCTGTGTGGCTCGAGGCTGTGGCATGGCCTTGGAACGCATGGACCAGTTGGGCAGCATTTTCACCAGCGAATAACCCCATGAGCTTGGCTGTTCGCTTGCGGCCGCCTATCCCGCTTTTGATGAACTGAATCCGGCGCATTTTCCCCATGGCTCTGGATACTTTTGAGCGAAGTGCGCCGCCGATCTTTCGGCAGGGCCTTTCTGTCATTGCCAAACTGTTGCTTTTGGCATTGTTGTCCATGGTCTT
>CAMCNQ010000009.1 GCA_945875955.1 Limnohabitans sp. Rim8
CATGGTGCTGCCGCTGTATGCCAATTTTGTCAAACTGGACATGCGCTTGCTGGAAGCGGCCAACGACGTGGGTGCCAGCCCCTGGAAGACCTTTTGGTTGGTGACGGTGCCGCTCAGCCGCTCTGGCATTGTGGCGGGCTGCATGTTGGTTTTCATTCCTTGTTTGGGTGAGTTTGTGATTCCGTCCCTCTTGGGGGGGGCTGAAAACGTGATGATTGGGCGGGTGGTTTGGGACGAAATGTTCAGCAGCAACAACTGGCCCCGCGCATCGGCTTTGGCCGTGGTCATGATTTTGGGGGTGGTGCTGCCGCTGGCCTGGTTCAATGCCAAACTCAGCCGCCAGGCCGAGGAGGAGCGGTCATGATGGCCTGGTGGCAACGCCATATTGGCAAAGTCTGGATGACCGGCGTCTATGCCTTTTTGTTCGCCCCGCTTTTGTTCCTGGTGGTGTTCTCTTTCAACAGCACCCGTCAAGACAGCCAATTCACCGGTTTTTCATGGCGCTGGTATGCGGCATTGGCCAACGACCCGCGCTTGCTGGAGGGTTTTTGGGTGTCGCTGAAGGTGGCGCTGATCAGCGCTTCTTTGTCGGTGGTGTTGGCCACTTTGGCGGCTTACACCCTGGTGCATTACACGCGGTTTCGGGGGCGGCAATTGTTCAATGCCATGCTCAACGCCCCCTTGGTCATGCCCGAGGTGATCATTGGTTTGTCCTTGCTGCTGCTGTCTGTGGGTGCGCAACGCGCGCTGGGCTGGCCCGAGCGGGGCTTGACCACCATCGTTTTAGGCCATGTGCTGCTGGGCATGGCCTATGCCACGGTGGTGATCCAGTCCAGGCTCAAAGAAATGGACCGCGCCTTGCAAGAAGCGGCCATGGACCTGGGCTGCAGGCCAGGCCAGGTTTTTTTCCTGGTGACCTTGCCCAACATCTCCCAGGCTTTGTTGGCGGGCTGGTTGCTGACCTTCACCCTGTCTTTTGACGATGTGGTGGTGTCCGAATTTTTGTCTGGCCCCGGCGTGACCACCTTGCCTCAGGTCATATTCAGCTATGCCCGCCGAGGGGTGAACCCTTCTGTTTATGCCGCCGCCACACTGCTGATGGGGGTGATCACATTGGCCGTGGTCGCTTTTGGGATTTACACGGCGCGACAAGCACGGAAACCACAGCATTGACCCAGCCCAAGGCGATGATGCTGGGCGCATCCATGCCGCCCCATGGCCACTGACCAAGCGCCTAAAGCAAGCCCCCAAAGTGCTGCCAGACTTGCAGCAAGAGCAGCATGAACACAAAACCCACGCCCATGTAGACCAGGGTTTGCAAAAGGGAATTGGTCTTGCGCTGCTCTTTGAGCAGGGCCAGGATTTCACGGTTGTCTTGGGCCTTGCCTTGCTTCAAATAGTCATGAAGCAAACGCGGCAGTTGGGGCAACAGCTTGGCGTAATGGGGGGCTTGGTCCTTCAATTGCTCCAGCAATTTTTTAGGCCCAATTTGGTCCAGCATCCATTTTTCAAGAAACGGTTTGGCGGTGCTCCACAAGTCCAGTTCAGGGTCCAGTTGACGCCCCAAACCCTCGATGTTGAGCAGTGTTTTTTGCAACAAAACCAATTGCGGCTGTATCTCGACTTGAAAGCGTCTGGAGGTCTGGAACAAACGCATCAACACCATGCCCAGTGAAATTTCTTTCAACGGCCTGTCAAAGTAAGGCTCGCAGACCGCGCGTATGGCCGATTCGAGCTCATTCACACGCGTGTCGGCAGGTACCCAGCCAGACTCGATGTGCAGCTCTGCCACGCGCTTGTAATCGCGGCGGAAAAAGGCGGTGAAGTTTTGCGCCAAGTACTCTTTGTCGTATTCGGTCAGCGTGCCCACAATGCCAAAGTCCAGCGAGATGTATCGCCCAAAGGTCTCGGGTGCCAAGCTGACTTGGATGTTGCCGGGGTGCATGTCCGCATGGAAAAACCCATCGCGAAAGACCTGGGTGAAAAACAGGGTCACGCCGTCGCGGGCCAATTTTGGAATGTCCACACCCGCATCGCGCAAGCTGTCCACATGGCTGATCGGCAGGCCCTTCATGCGCTCCATCACGATCACCTCTGAATGGCAAAAATCCCAGATCATCTCGGGAATCAGCACCAAGTCCAGGCCTTGCATGTTGCGGCGCAGCTGTGCGGCATTGGCCGCTTCGCGCACCAAATCGAGTTCGTCGTTGAGGTAGGTGTCAAACTCTGCCACCACTTCGCGCGGCTTGAGGCGTTTGCCGTCGGCGCTCAGGCTTTCCACCCAGCCGGCCATGGTGCGCATCAGGCTCAGGTCTTTTTGAATGACGGGCAGCATGCCCGGGCGCAGCACTTTGACGGCCACTTCTCGCACATGCCCGGCTTTGTTGCGCAAGGTGGCGAAGTGAACCTGGGCAATGGAAGCGCTGGCGATGGGTTGTCGGTCAAAGCTTTCGAAGATGTCGTCCACGGGCCGGCGAAAAGCGCGCTCTATGGTGGCCACCGCGATGTCGGAGCTGAAAGGCGGCACGCGGTCTTGGAGTTTGGCCAATTCGTCGGCAATGTCCCAGGGCAAAAGATCCCGCCGTGTCGACAGCACCTGGCCAAATTTCACAAAAATCGGGCCCAAACGCTCCAAGGCCTCGCGCAAACGCACACCCCGTGGCGAACGCAGGTCACGTCCGAACGAGAGCACACGCGCCAACAAGCGCAGCCATGGCTTTTGAAAGCTGGTCAGCACCAACTCGTCCAAGCCATAACGCAGAACAATAAAGATGATGAATGCGCCGCGGGAGATGCGGCTCATGCTGCGCTGCCTGTGGCCTTGCCAAGCACTCGGGCCAAAGCAGCGTCTGGACTTGGGGCCTCGGCGACGAAACCCCGCAAGGCGGTCATGGCCTTGCGGGCCGCTTGGGCCAGGGTGTGGGCCGCCGCATCGCCCACGATTTTGGCCAGGTCTTCTTCCGCGTCCCAACGAACGTGGTCAATCAACCAGTTGATCTCGGCGGCCAATTGCACATCGCCCTCGACCCGTACCTTGGGCTTGTCCCCCTTGGCCAAGGCCGTGGCCAAGGACAAAGGCGATTCTTCGGCCACCGACAGGCGAAGGTCAAAGCCTTCGAACTGTCCTCGCTCGAGCAAACCGGCAGCCGTGGGGGTCAGTTGCAGCTGGATGCGGCCCCACACCAACTCGATGCGTTGCCCTTTTTGCCGTGCCAGGCGGGCCATGGCCTCGCCTTCACTCATGAGCACATGGTTGAGGAACAAAACCAAACGGTTGACCACCTCGTCGACAACCCAGCTGGGGGGTTGAAATTGAGCGTTGAAACCAGAGGCCATTTTGCTGGCCATTTCGGGCAGCGCCTGAGCGGCCCAAGAAAAAGGGGACTGTGTTGCCATAGTCCCCGATTATTCCCGAAAGAGAGAAGGCCCTCTTGGGCTTTTATTGAAGGGCTTGCACACCCGCGACCAACCAGCCGCCGCCTTGCTTGGATTTGGTCATGTTCCAAACCTCGCGGAAGGCACTCGGTCCCTCGCTGGCGTCTTCACGGATCATGCCGTTGAACTCGACACTGGCGAGGTAAGCATCGGCCTGCTCCTCGATGCCCAAGAGCTGGGCTTCCAACTTGACCACTTCGGTTTTGTTGGGCTGGCCGGGGAATTGGCTTTCGCGCTCGTTGAGCTGGCTGCGAATTTCCAAGACCATGGCGTCTGTCATCATGGCGCGCAAGGCGGAGATGTCGGAGCGGTCCCAGGCGTCTTGCAGGGTCACAAAATTGCGTTTGGCAGCGCTGACAAAACTGTCGACGTCAAAACCGTCGGGCACGGCCCAATTTTGCGTGCCGGTCAAGCCCGAGGCAATGCCTGAGCCGATCATGGAGCCGGTGTTTTGGGAGGCGCTGGCGCTCTCAAAACGCGTATTTTGAGATTCCCAAGGGCGGGCTGAAGCGTCGTTGCCCACGGTGTGGGGGCTGTAATCTTTGTAAGCGGCGGGATTTTCAGCGCTTGCTCCAGCGCCTTGATCGGCCAGGCCGCCGTTTTGTGCAGCGCTGCCTTTGCGTGCGCGCATGATCATGCCAATCACCGCGATCACCGCCACGCCGATCAACATGGCCATCAAGATGTTGCCAAAAGCTTCACCCATGCCGAGCGAGCTGGCCAACCAAGCCAAGCCCAAGCCAGCGGCCAAGCCACCCAACATGGCGCCCCATGGGCGCTTGGGTGCAGCAGCGGCGGGCGCAGCAGCAGGTTTGGCGGCGTTGGCAGGTGCAGCATTTTGCGCAGGTGCTGCCGGTGTTTGAGGCGAGGCATCGCGTTTGGTCACCTGGTTGGATTGCTGTCCAACGGATTTTCCACCACCCAGGCGGCGAGCGGCTTCGGCGTTCAGGCTGCCCAAGGCCATCACGCCAGCGAGCATCAGGGTCATCAACTTGTTGTTCATGGTGTCTCCAACTCAGGAAATTCGGTTTGTGGGCGTCAACATTTGATACCCATGTGCAAGGCTACCACCCCTGCCGACAAATTGTGAAAATCCACATGCCCAAATCCGGCATTTTTCATAAGGCTTTTCAGTGCCTCTTGCCCCGGGTGCATGCGAATGGATTCGGCCAGATAGCGGTAACTGTCTGCGTCTCCCGCAACCCACTGGCCCAGCTTGGGCAACACATTGAAGCTGTACCAGTCATAGGCTTTTTCCAGGGGTTGCGCCACTTTGGAAAACTCCAGTACCAACAATTTGCCGCCGGGCTTGAGCACTCGGCACATTTCCTTGAGCGCCACGTCCTTGTGCGTCATGTTGCGCAAACCAAAGGCCACACTGACCAGGTTGAAGTGCTGGTCTGGAAAGGGCAGTTTTTCGGCATCGCACACCACGGTGGGCAAGACCAAGCCCTTGTCGACCAAGCGGTCGCGCCCTGTGGACAACATGGCTTCGTTGATGTCGGTGTGCACCACGCGGCCGGTGGCACCCACTTTTTTGGCAAAGGCCATGGACAAGTCGCCCGTGCCACCGGCGATGTCCAAGACCTGGTCGCCCTCTTTCAAGTTGGCCAGCTGCACGGTGTAGGCTTTCCAGACGCGGTGCAGGCCCATGGACATGAGGTCGTTCATCACGTCGTATTTGGCGGCCACCGAATCAAACACGCTGCGCACATGTTTGGCTTTTTCTTGCTCGTCAACGGTTTTGAAACCGAAATGGGTGCTGCTCATGTTCTCGCTCTCAATGGGGGTGACCGCAAGACCCGCCCAAGGCTGCCAGGGCCATGGGGGCATCGCGGCCCAGGCCTGCCGCTTGCAGCCGGTCTTCGTATTGCTTCCACAAAGCCGCTTGCTCTGTGCCTAAAAAATACAGGTAGTCCCAAGTGAACAAGCCGGAGTCGTGGCCGTCCGAAAAGGTGGGCTTGACCGCATAGTTGCCCACCGGCTCTAGGTCGTTGATGGTGACCTCTCGCTTGCCTGTTTGCAGCACTTCTTGCCCCGGCCCATGCCCTTGCACCTCGGCCGAGGGGGAGTAGACCCGCATCAGCTCAAAAGGAATGCGGAAATTCGCCCCATCGGCAAAGCCGATTTCCAGCACCTTGGACTGTCCATGGACAGTCAAGGACTGTGGTGTCGGGCTGTCTTTTTTCAAACCGGCCATTTGCCCTCTCCTTGCACTCAGACCAGCACCCGCTCAATGCCACCGGCATTGGCGGCGCTGACGTATTCGGGCATCCAGTTTTCACCCAGGATGTGCTTGGCCATCTCGACCACGATGTAGTCGGCTTCGAGCAGGCCGTTTTTCATGTCGTCGCCAAAACGGGACAAGCCTTGCAGGCAGCTGGGGCAGCTGGTCAGGATTTTTACATTGGCCTGGGGGGCCAAGGCGCCGCTGTCGCGCAGCGCCGCCTCACCTTTGAGCAGCTCTTCTTCTTTGCGAAAGCGCACCTGCGTCGAGATGTCCGGGCGCGAGACGCCCAAGGTGCCCGACTCGCCGCAGCAACGCTTGCTCTCGATCACGTTGTCGCCCATCAGGGCTTTGACGGTCTTCATGGGCTCTTGCAACTTCATGGGCGTGTGGCAAGGGTCGTGGTACAGGTAGGCCCCGCCTGCGTCCAATTTCATGCCTTTTTCCAGCAAGAACTCGTGGATGTCGATGATGCGGCAGCCGGGGAAAATCTTGTCGAACTCGTAGCCCTGCAACTGGTCATAACAGGTGCCGCAGCTGACCACCACGGTCTTGATGTCCAGGTAATTGAGGGTGTTGGCCACGCGGTGGAAAAGCACCCGGTTGTCGGTGATGATCTTCTCAGCCTTGTCAAACTGGCCCGAGCCCTTTTGCGGGTATCCGCAGCACAAGTAGCCCGGTGGCAACACCGTCTGCACCCCCACATGCCAGAGCATGGCCTGGGTGGCCAAGCCCACCTGGCTGAACAAGCGCTCGGAGCCGCAACCGGGAAAATAAAACACCGCCTCGGTCTCCGAGGTGGTGGCTTTCGGGTTGCGGATGATGGGCACGTAATCGTTGTCTTCGATGTCCAGCAAGGCCCGTGCTGTCTTTTTGGGCAAATTGCCCGGCATCTTTTTGTTGATGAAATGGATCACCTGCTCTTTGATGGGCGCGGTGCCCACCGAGGCGGGCGGTGCCTTGGTTTGTTTGCGCGCCACGCCCTTGAGCAAACCGGCCACAAATCGCTGCGCCTTCATCCCCACGTCCACCATCGCCATGCGCGCCAGCTTGATGGTCTGCGGGTTGGTGGCGTTCAACATGAACATGGCCGCCGCATTGCCGGGCCTGAAGCTTTTTTGTCCCATCTTGCGCAGCAGGTTGCGCATGTTCATGGACACCTCGCCAAAATCGATGTCCACCGGGCAGGGCGACAGGCATTTGTGGCATACCGTGCAGTGGTCGGCCACATCTTCGAACTCTTGCCAATGCTTGATGGAGATGCCCCGCCGCGTCTGCTCTTCGTACAAAAAGGCTTCGACAAGCAAGGACGTGGCCAAAATCTTGTTGCGTGGGCTGTACAGCAAATTGGCGCGGGGCACATGGGTGGCGCACACCGGTTTGCACTTGCCGCAGCGCAGGCAGTCTTTCACGCTGGCGGCAATCGCGCCAATGTCGGACTGTTGCATGATCAGCGACTCATGGCCCATCAGCCCAAAGCTGGGCGTGTAGGCGTGCGTCAAATCGGCGGCATGCACATCGTCGCCAAGGCCCGTGAGGGCCGCGCCACGCAAAAGTTTGCCTTTGTTGAAGCGCCCCTCGGGGTCGACTTTGGCTTTGTAGGCAGTGAAATTGGCCAACTCGGCATCGGTTAAAAACTCCAGCTTGGTGATGCCTATGCCATGTTCGCCCGAGATCACGCCGTCCAGGCTGCGCGCCAACACCATGATGCGGGCCACCGCTTCGTGGGCGGTTTGCAGCATCTCGTAGTTGTCGGAGTTGACCGGTATGTTGGTGTGGACATTGCCGTCCCCGGCGTGCATGTGCAGCGCCACCCAGACGCGGCCTTTGAGCACGCGCTGGTGGATGGCATTGGCCTCGGTCAGTATGGGCAAGAAAGCCGAGCCCGAAAAAATATTCTGAAATGCAGGGCGAATTTGGACCTTCCAGCTGGCGCGCAAGCTGTGGTCTTGCAGCTGCGGGAACAGCGTGTCCACATCGTTCAACCAGCCTTGCCACTGCGCGCGCACGTCGCGCACCACGCCCAATGCCTGGGCCACACGGTCTTCCAGCAAATCGGCCGGGGCGATGTCGAGGGTGTCGTCGTGCTTGCCCAAAGGCAAATTGCCGCGTTCGAGAAAGCTTTCCAACTCCTGGCACAACAAGATTTTGTTGCGCAAGCTCAGCTCGATGTTGATGCGCTCGATGCCATCGGTGTATTCGGCCATGCGCGGCAGCGGAATGACCACGTCTTCGTTGACCTTGAAGGCGTTGGTGTGGCGCGAAATGGCGGCGGTCTTTTTGCGGTCGAGCCAGAATTTTTTACGCGCTTCGGGGCTGATGGCGATAAAGCCCTCGCCACTGCGCGAGTTGGCAATGCGCACGATCTCCGAGGTGGCTTTGGCCACATCGTCGGCGTTGTCACCGGCAATGTCACCAATCAAGACCATTTTGGGGAAGCCCCCACGCTTGGATTTGGTGGAATACCCCACAGCGCGCAAATAGCGGTCGTCCAAGTGTTCCAGACCCGCCATCACCGTGCCCGTGCGCTTTTGCTCGGCGAACATGAAGTCTTTGATCTCGACGATGCTGGGCACCGCTTCGCGGGCATGGCCAAAAAACTCCATGCACACTGTGCGGGTGTGGGTGGGCATGCGGTGCAGCACCCAGCGTGCGCTGGTGATCAGGCCGTCGCAGCCTTCTTTTTGCACCCCGGGCAGGCCCGAGAGGAATTTGTCGGTCACATCCTTGCCCAAACCCTCTTTGCGGAAGGTCTTGCCCGGGATGACCAGGGTTTCGGTGCGGATCGGGGTCTTGCCATCGGCTTTGAAGTAACGCAGCTCGAAAGTGGCGACTTCGGCATCGTGGATTTTGCCCATGTTGTGGTCCATGCGGACCACGTCCAGCCATTCGGCGTCGGGCGTGACCATGCGCCAGCTGGCCAGGTTGTCGAGCGCCGTGCCCCACAAGACCGCCTTTTTGCCCCCCGCGTTCATGGCGATGTTGCCGCCAATGCAGCTGGCCTCGGCCGAGGTGGGGTCGACCGCGAACACAAAGCCACCGCGCTCGGCCGCATCGGCCACGCGCTGGGTCACCACACCGGCTTCGGAGTAGATGATGGGAATGGCGTGAGCGATGCCGGGCAGATGGACCATCTCCACTTCGGTCATGGCCTCGAGTTTTTCGGTGTTGATGACCGCGCTCTTCCAGGTCAAGGGAATAGCGCCACCGGTGTAACCCGTGCCGCCGCCCCGAGGCACGATGGTCAGGCCCAGCTCGATACACCCCTTGACCAAACCGGCCATTTCGGCCTCGCTGTCCGGCGTGAGCACCACAAAGGGGTATTCCACGCGCCAATCGGTGGCATCGGTCACGTGGCTGACACGCGAGAGGCCATCGAATTTGATGTTGTCTTTGGCGGTCAAGCGGCCCAAGGTCTTTTGCACCTGGCTGCGCAGTTTGGCCATGCGGGTGAATCGGGCACTGAATTGCGTGACCGCCTCGGCAGCCATGGCCAGCAATTGGCCCACCAGCGCGTCACGCGGCGCATCGATCTGGGGGGTGCGGCGTTTTTGCACCTCACCCAAACGGTGCTGCAGTGCCTCGACCAGCAATTTGCGCCGGCCGGGGTTGTCCAACAAATCGTCTTGCAGATAAGGGTTGCGCTCAACCACCCAGATATCACCCAGCACTTCGTACAACATGCGGGCCGAGCGGCCCGTCCCGCGCTCTTGCCTCAGTTGGTTGAGCAGGCCCCAGGCGGATTCACCCAACAAACGCAGCACGATCTCGCGGTCCGAGAAGCTGGTGTAGTTGTAAGGAATCTCGCGCAAACGCGGCGCGTCGGCCTCGGCTTGCATCAAATGTTGGAGCGTGGTGGGTGCATTCATAACTGGGGTGCCATCAAAGTCGTCACTCAGGACGCTGTCAGCCAGACCCGAAACAAGCATCAAACCGGCTGACTGCGAATGTTAACGCAGTGCAACAAACACATGCGCTGGTCAGGGACACCCCTTTTTGAAGACGGCTTGTGCCCGAAAAAACCGGACCGTCACCAAACGGTCACGCTTTCTAAATGATTTGGCCATGAAGCCGCCCCAAACTCTTGTTGGAATTGAATCAATTTCAAAACCCGCCCGATTTATCAAGGAATACTTATGAAATTTAAATTGAGCTTTTGCGCATTGGCTTTGGGTTTGTCCAGCCTGACGGCCCAAGCCCAAACCGAAATCCAGTGGTGGCATTCCATGTCCGGCGCCTTGGGCGACTGGGTGGGCGACGTCGCCAAAGATTTCAACGGCAAACAAAAAGACTACAAAGTGGTGCCTGTTTTCAAGGGCAACTACGACGAATCCATGACCGCCGCTGTGGCCGCATTCCGCGCTGGCAATGCCCCCCACATCCTGCAGGTGTTTGAAGTGGGCACGGCGACCATGATGGCTTCCAAAGGCGTGGTGGTCCCGGCCGAAAAAATCATGCGCGATGCGGGTTACAAGTTTGACCCCAAATCCTACGTGCCCGCAGTGTCAGGTTATTACACAGCGCCCAACGGCCAAATGATGTCTTTCCCGTTCAACAGCTCGACCACCGTGATGTGGTTCAACCTGGACGCACTCAATGCGGCCGGCGTTTCGACCGACAAGCTGCCCCAAACCTGGCCTGAAGTGGCTTTGGCCGCCGCCAAACTCAAAGCCAATGGCCACAAGTGCCCCTTCACCACCGCTTGGCAAGGCTGGACCCAGTTGGAGAGCTTCTCCACTTGGCACAACACCGAATTGGCCACCAAGGGCAACGGCATGAAGGGCATGGACGCCCGCCTGGTGGTCAACTCGCCTTTGCATGTGCGCCACATTGAGAACTTGGGCAACATGGCCCAACAAGGCTTGTTCATCTACAAAGGCCGTGCGGGTGCCGCCGGTGCCACATTCGAGTCGGGCGAATGCGCCATGTACACCAACTCGTCGGCGGCCTATGCCGGCATCAGCAAAAACGCCAAGTTCAAGTTCGCTGTGGGCACCTTGCCTTACTACCCCGATGTGGCCGGTGCACCGCAGAACACCGTGATCGGTGGCGCCAGCCTCTGGGCCATGGCCGGCAAGAAAGCCGAAGAGAACAAAGGCGTTGCGGCCTTCTTCAATTACCTGTCTGACCCGGTCGTCCAGTCGGTCAACCACAAGCGCACCGGCTACCTGCCTGTGACCATGGAAGCCTTCAAGATCACCGAAGCCTCTGGCTTTTACAAGCAAAACCCTGGCACCGACGTGTCGGTCAACCAGATGATCCGCAAGACCACCGACAAGTCGCGCGGCATCCGTTTGGGCAACTATGTGCAGATCCGCACCATTGAAGACGAAGAACTCGAGCAGGTCTGGGCGGGCAAAAAGTCTGCCAAAGACGCCTTGGACAGCATCGTCAAGCGTGGCAACGAATTGCTCGAGAAGTTTGAAAAAGCCAACAAGTCCTGATCGTTCAGGTCTTTTCTGAAGGCAAGCCTGCTGGCGTTCGCGCCGGCTGGCTTGAATGATTTTGAGCAGCGACAAAAAAGTCATTTTTCGGTCCAACTGGTTGCCTTGGGTGCTGATCGCACCGCAAGGCTTCATCAGTTTGGCGTTCTTCTTTTGGCCCGCGGGTCAGGCTTTGGTGCAGTCGTTCCAGCAATCGGATGCCTTTGGCACTTCGGTTCAATGGAGTGGCCTCGACAACTTTGCCGCTTTGTGGCGCGATGAGACCTACTTGGCTTCTTTCAAAACCACGGCCTTGTTTTCGGTACTGGTGGCGGGACTGGGCATTTCTTTGTCGCTGGTCTTGGCTTTTTTTGCTGACCGTGTGGTGCGCGGCGTTTGGGTTTACCGCAGTTTGCTGATCTTGCCTTACGCCGTCGCCCCTGTGGTTGCGGGGACGCTGTGGCTGTTTTTGTTCTCGCCATCGGTGGGTTTGGTGGCCTATTTTCTGGACCGCTTCGGTGTTCAGTGGAACATCTTGCTCAACAGTTCCCACGCCATGACCCTGGTCGTGGTGGCCTCTGTCTGGAAGCAAATTTCCTACAACTTCCTGTTCTTCTTGGCCGGTTTTCAAAGCATCCCCAAGTCTTTGGTGGAGGCGGCCGCCATCGACGGCGCGAGCGTGTGGCAGCGGTTTTGGACCGTGCAGTTGCCCCTGCTGACGCCCACTTTGTTTTTCTTGCTGGTGGTGAACACGGTTTACGCCTTTTTTGAAACCTTCGGCATCATCGACGCCACCACCAAGGGCGGGCCGGGCAAGGACACCGCCATCTTGGTCTACAAGGTTTACTTTGACGGTTTCAAAGCCATGGACTTGGGCGGCTCTGCGGCCCAATCGGTGGTGCTCATGGCCATTGTGATGGGCCTCACGGTGCTGCAATTTCGCTACATCGAGCGCAAGGTGAATTACTGACATGGTGGAACGTCACCGCTTTTTGGACTGGGTCTCCCACGGGCTGCTGGCTTTGGGTGTGATGGTGATCGTGTTCCCGATTTACCTGGCCTTGGTCGGCTCGTCACATTCCTCACAAGACATGGCGCAGTCGCCCATTCCCATCTGGTTTGGTCAAGACGCCTGGCTCAACTACCGCACCATTTTGCTCGGCGAAGGCCCTGGCGTGACCAGCCAAATACCGGTGGCGCGGATGATGTGGGTCAGCCTGGTCACGGCCTTGAGCATTGCCTTTGGCAAAATCGTCATCTCCTTGCTCAGCGCATTTGCCATTGTTTATTTCAACTTCCCGTTTCGCAAAGCCGTGTTTTGGGGCATCTTCATCACCTTGATGCTGCCGGTCGAGGTGCGGATTGTGTCCACCTACCAAGTGGTGGCCGACTTCGGCATGATCAACAGTTTTGCGGGCTTGACCATTCCCCTCATCGCTTCGGCCACGGCCACGTTTTTGTTCCGGCAGTTTTTCTTGACGGTGCCCGATGAGCTGACCGAAGCGGCCAAGATGGACGGGGCCTCGCCCATGCGGTTTTTTTGGGATGTGTTGCTGCCCCTGTCACGCACCAGCATCGCGGCCCTGTTTGTGATCCAGTTCATCTATGGCTGGAACCAGTACCTTTGGCCCCTGCTCATGAGCACCGAAGAGCGCATGTACCCCATTGTCATGGGCATCCGCAGCATGACCGCAGGCGCCGACTCGCAAGTTCAGTGGAATCTGGTCATGGCAACCGCCATTTTGGCCATGCTGCCGCCCGCCTTGGTGGTGGTGTTGATGCAAAAATGGTTCGTCAAGGGCTTGGTCGATACGGAAAAATAAGAAGTCCGGGGACAGACCAGCGCGAAGCGGTGCTCTGTCCTCGTCAAGATAAGCAACCCGGGGACAGACCACTGCGAAGCGGCGCTCTGTCCCCGTCTGATTAAGAACCCGGGGACAGACCAGCGCGAAGCGGTGCTCTGTACTCGTCAAGACAAGTAACCCGGGGACAGACCAGCGCGAAGCGGTGCTCTGTCCTCGTCTGATCAAATATATGGCTTCAATCACCCTCTCTCACCTGCAAAAAACCTACGGCACAGGGGCCAAGGGCAACACCGTCATTCAAGACCTGAGTGCCGACATCCAAGATGGCGAATTTGTGGTCATCGTCGGGCCATCGGGCTGCGGCAAATCCACGCTGCTGCGCATGGTGGCGGGCTTGGAAGAAATCACCGCGGGCACCGTATCGATTGGTGAGCGGGTGGTCAACCACCTGGAGCCCGCCGAGCGCGACATCGCCATGGTGTTCCAAAACTATGCGCTGTACCCGCACATGAGCGTGTTCGACAACATGGCCTATGGCCTGAAGATCGCCAAACGCCCATTGGAAGAAATCAAGGCCCGGGTCGACAAGGCCGCAGGCATTCTGGAACTGTCTCACCTGTTGCAACGCAAACCGCGCGAGTTGTCGGGTGGCCAGCGCCAGCGCGTGGCCATGGGCCGCGCCATCGTGCGCCAGCCCCAGGTGTTTTTGTTTGACGAACCGCTGTCGAACCTGGACGCCAAGTTGCGCGCGCAGACCCGGTTGGAGATTCAAAAGCTGCACCGCGAATTGGGCATCACCAGCCTGTTTGTCACGCACGACCAGTTCGAGGCCATGACCCTGGCCCAGCGCATGGTCGTGATGAACGGCGGCCACATGGAGCAATTTGGCACGCCCGAAGAGGTCTACAACCGCCCGGCCAGCACCTTTGTGGCCAGCTTCATCGGCTTGCCGCCCATGAACCTGCTCAGGCAAGCACCCGGAACGCCCTCAGGCCAAATTTTGGGCATCCGCCCTGAGCACCTGGACATCGTCAGCTCGGGGGGTTGGGCATTGAGCGTAGACACCGTCGAACTGCTGGGCGCAGAGCGTTTGGTTCATGCCCGTTTGGGCAAAGAGCCACTCACCCTGCGGCTGGACGAGTCCCTGCCTTCACCGCAGCCTGGCAGCCGCTTTTTTGCCACCCCACGCGCAGATCGCCTGCATTGGTTTGACGCCACCACCCAAAAACGCATCGTCTAAAAAATCAAACATGAAAAATTGGCCCTACCCTTTTTGGATCGCCCACCGAGGCGCGGGCAAGCTCGCCCCAGAAAACACCTTGGCCGCTTTTCGGCTGGGCGCTGAACATGGCTTCAAGATGTTCGAATGCGATGCCAAACTCAGCGCAGACGGCGTGGTTTTTTTGCTCCACGATGCCACCCTTGAGCGGACCACCAACGGCCAGGGCATGGGGGCAGACCTGCCTTGGGCCCGCTTGTCGCAACTGGACGCGGGCAGCTGGCATGGGCAGGCCTATGCCAGCGAACCTTTGGCCACGCTCGAAGGGCTGAGCCGTTTTTGCCTGGCCAACGGC
This sequence comes from Limnohabitans sp. Rim8, assembly GCA_945875955.1. Lineage (GTDB taxonomy): Bacteria > Pseudomonadota > Gammaproteobacteria > Burkholderiales > Burkholderiaceae_C > Limnohabitans_A. Next base: position 14,465 of record CAMCNQ010000009.1, read on the forward strand.
CATGGGCTGAACATCGAGATCAAACCCACGCCGGGCACCGATTCGGCGACGGGCGAAGCGGTGGCGCGCCTGGCCGAGCGTTTGTGGCAGGGCGCGGGTCTGCCGCCATTGTTGACTTCGTTCAAGCCCCAAGCCCTGGCAGCGGCGCAGGCCACCGCACCCAATTTGCCGCGAGGCCTGTTGGTAGACACGCTGTGGACAGGCTGGCTTGAAATGGCCCAAGAACTGGGCTGCGTGGCTGTGGTGGCCAACCACGTGTTGTGGGATGCCCATGTGGTAACCCGGGTGCATGAGGCCGGGTTGAAATGCCTGAGCTACACCGTCAATGACCCGCTGCGGGCCAAGCGCCTGATCGATTTGGGCACCGACGGCATCATCACCGATGCGGTCGATGTGTTGGGTGCCCACGCCGTTGCGCCCTGAGTCTTGGCCACGCATTGGGCTTTCCTGGACTTATGAATCGCAAGAACCCGCTTCAAAACCAAATCACCGGGGTGCCCAGCCCCGCTGCATCCACCACTCTGCGGTGGCGGCCACCAGCACCAAGGCTGCGTAGGTGCTCATTTTCCCGTCGTCACCTTGAAGGACCAGGCCTGCCGTCAACACCAAGATGCCGACAAGCGCATGCACCAGGGTGCGACGCCAGACCCTCCCTTGGCCCCTGCCTATGACCCAACGCCCCAGCCAAGGCATGGCCAAGGCCATGGCCAGGGCCGGCATCACAAAATGAAACAGGTGCAAAGTCAGTTGCCAGACGGTCATGGGTCTTGAGCGGATCGTGTTCGTGTAAAGCCTTGCACCCGCGGTGCGCCATGATTGTGCACTGAACCTTAACCCGGCAGTTGGCCGCTTGCTTGCGCTTTAAACACTTGATGAATCAAACACTTGCGCCCAAGACGGTGTTCACCTGATGGGTGAAACGCTGCACGGCCGCAGGTCTGCCGCTTCAGGCCTCTGGCGTTGTTGCTCGCACCCCCCGGACAGGCAGTCCGGGGGATACTCGCGCCTAGCCAGAGACCTGCTTCGTCAGCCCCTCGACCGTGCCCAACTGCCGGATTAAGGCTGAAAGCCCCCCTTTTTTGGCCTTGACAGCACGCGGCAGACGGGGCTTTCTATAATCGCTGCATGGCTGTCTGGACCCTGGGTTTGAACCACACGACTGCGCCGCTGGATTTGCGCGGCCGGTTTGCCTTTGCCTTGGACCAATTGCCCCCCAGCTTGCAGGGTTTGCGCAGCAAATTGGCCTTGAACCCGGATCAAACGCCTGAAGCGGCCATTTTGTCGACCTGCAACCGCACCGAAATTTACTGCGCTGGTGCCCAAGCCTCGACCTCGGACACCTTGCACTGGTTGGCCGAAGCCGGAGGGGTCTCACCCCAACAGCTGCAAAGCCACACCTATTTGTTAGAGGGCAACGAGGCCGCTCGGCATGCTTTCAGGGTGGCCAGTGGGCTGGATTCGATGGTGCTGGGAGAGGCCCAAATTTTGGGCCAACTGAAAGATGCCGTGCGCGCTGCCGAGCAAGCCGGGGCCTTGGGCAGCACCTTGAACCAGCTTTTTCAGCGCAGCTTTGCGGTGGCCAAAGAGGTGCGCAGCACCACCGAGATTGGTGCCCACTCCATCAGCATGGCGGCGGCCTCGGTGCGCTTGGCCAGCCAACTGTTTGAAGACCTCAAAGACATCAAGGTGCTGTTTGTGGGTGCGGGCGAGATGATTGAGCTGGTGATCACGCACTTTGCCGCGCGTCACCCCAAAAAGCTGGCCATCGCCAACCGCTCCTTGGCGCGCGGCGAAAAACTGGCCAGCCGGTTTGGCGCAGAGGTCTTGCGCCTGGCCGAATTGCCGGATCGTTTGCACGAGTTTGACGCGGTCATCAGCTGCACCGCCAGCACGCTGCCATTGATCGGCCTGGGCGCCGTTGAACGGGCCCTGAAAAAACGCAAGCACCGCCCCATGTTCATGGTCGATTTGGCCGTGCCGCGCGACATCGAACCCGAGGTCAAGGCACTGGGTGACGTTTACCTCTACACCGTAGACGATCTGGCACATGTGGTGGCGGCTGGCCAAGCCCACCGCCAAGCGGCCGTGGCCGAGGCCGAGGTCATCATCGATGCGGGTGTGCAAAGTTTCAGCCACTGGCTGGTGCAGCGCGACAGCGTGCCCCTGATTCAGCAACTGCACCAGCAGGCCGATGCCTGGCGCGAAGGCGAAATGGCCCGCGCGCGCAAACTGCTGGCCAAAGGCGATGACCCCGAGGCCGTGCTCGAGGCCCTGGCCAAAGGTTTGACCCAGAAAATGCTGCACGGCGCCATGGCCGAGTTGCGCAGCCCCGACAGCCACGACAGAGCGCAGGCCTTGCAGGCGGTACAACGCATTTTCTTGCGGCCAGAGCGTTAGCGGCCACTCAGCAACTCCCCCCGCTTGTGGGGCATCCCCGCGCTGGCGCGGCCCGCCTTGCTGATTCCTTAATGCCCATTGCCCGCCCCTTGATGGGGGCCTGTCGTGCAACATGAAACCCTTCCTGATTCAACAACTTGAACGCTATGCCGAGCGCCTGGGCGAGCTGGATTTCTTGCTGTCGCGCGAAGACATCATGGCCGACATGGCCCAGTTCATGAAGCTCTCGCGCGAGCATGCCGATGTGGCCGCCGTGGCCAGCCGCTTTGCCCGCTATCGGCAGCGCCAAGCCGATCTGGCCGAGGCCCAGCAGATGCGCGCAGACCTGCCAGAAAGCGACGACATGCACGCCATGGCCAACGAAGAGGTCTTGGCGGCCACACAAGAGCTGGCCGATCTGGCGGCCGAATTGCAACGCATGTTGCTGCCCAAAGACCCCCAAGACGCCAGACCGGCCTTTGTGGAAATTCGCGCGGGCACTGGCGGCGATGAGTCGGCCCTGTTTGCCGCTGATTTGTTGCGCATGTACACCCGCTACGCCCAAAACAAGGGCTGGAAAATCGAGTTGCTGTCGGAGTCGCCCAGTGAATTGGGTGGCTACAAAGAGGTGGTGATGCGCATCGAAGGCGATGACGTGTTTGGCAAACTCCGCTTTGAATCGGGTGGCCACAGGGTGCAACGCGTGCCGACCACGGAAACCCAGGGGCGTATCCACACCAGCGCCTGCACCGTGGCCGTGCTGGCCGAACCCGATGAAACCCAGGCGGTGCACATCAACCCGGCCGATTTGCGCATAGACACCTACCGCGCCAGCGGCGCAGGCGGGCAGCACATCAACAAAACCGACTCGGCCGTGCGGGTGACCCACCTGCCCACGGGCATCGTCGCCGAGTGCCAAGATGACCGCTCACAACACCGCAACAAGGCCAAGGCCTTGCAGGTCTTGGTGGCACGCATAGAAGAAAAAGAGCGCAACGCAAGGGCGGCCAAAGACGCGGCCCTGCGCAAAGGCCTGATCGGCAGTGGTGATCGCTCAGACCGCATCCGCACCTACAACTTTCCGCAAGGCCGTTTCACCGACCACCGCATCGCCTTGACGCTATACAAGTTGACCGCCATCCTGGAAGGCGACATGCAAGACGTGGTCGATGCCCTGCAAGCGACCAGGCAGGCGGAACAACTGGCTGATTTGGAAATCGGGGGCGCGCCGTGACAAGCCCTTTCATCAGTCTGCGGCAAAGCTTGCAACAGGCCCAAAGCCGTGGCTTGGAGCGGCTGGACGCCCAAATGCTGCACCTGCACGCTTTGGGGCGAGCGCCGCATGACCGCGCATGGCTGGTGGCCAATGACCGCGACCCCTTGCCCGCAGAAACGGCCCAGCACCTTGAGCGCCTGGTGCTGCGCCGCCTGGCCGGCGAGCCCTTGGCCTACATCACTGGCAGCAAGGCATTTTTTGGCATCACCCTGCAGGTGGACCCGCGTGTGCTGGACCCTCGGCCAGACACCGAGACCCTGGTGGCGTGGGCGCTGGAACTGTTGCCCACTGAAAGCAGGCAAGAAATTCTCGACTTGGGCACAGGCAGCGGCGCCATCGCCTTGGCCCTGCAGCACGAACGCCCGCAATGCCAGATCACGGCGGTGGATGCCAGCCCACAGGCCTTGGCCGTGGCCCAAAGCAATGCCCAGCGCTTGAATTTGCCGGTGGCCTTTGTGCAAAGCCACTGGATGGACGCCCTGAGCGGGTCCTTTGACATGATCGTCTCCAACCCGCCCTATGTGGCCGAAGGCGACCCGCATTTGGCGGCCCTGACGCATGAACCCCTGCAGGCCTTGACCAGTGGTGCCGATGGCCTACACGACCTGCGCCTGATCACCGCGCAAGCGCCAAGCCGCCTGCGCCCAGGGGGGTGGTTGCTGCTGGAGCACGGCTGGGATCAGGCCCAAGCCGTGCAGGCGCTGCTGCACAGCGCAGGCTTTGTCAATGTCCAGTCGCGCCTGGATTTGGCAGGCAGAACGCGCTGTACGGGCGGTGTTTGGCCTGCCTGAATGGGGCCCTCAACAGCCCTCGCCACGTTGCAGGCTTTCATTCAGAGAGATAATCTCGTTTATCGAAAACGGCACCACTTGGAGCAAACACCATGAGCGACACCCAGCAACGCATAGACGAACTCGTCAAAGGCCACGACATCACCTTGTTCATGAAGGGCAACGCCAACTTTCCGATGTGTGGCTTTTCCGGCCGCGCGATTCAGATTTTGAAGGCTTGCGGCGTCGACCCCAAGACCGTTAAAACCGTCAACGTGCTTGACGATGCCGAAATTCGCCAAGGCATCAAGGAATACAGCAACTGGCCCACCATTCCTCAGCTTTACTTCAAAGGCGAGTTCATTGGCGGCTCGGACATCATGATGGAGATGTACGAATCCGGAGAATTGCAGCAAGTCATCAACGGCCAAGCCTGAAGGCGCAGTCTGATTACTTGGTGCGCGTGCGCCAAGCAAGGGCTCGAAAAGCCCAAGCCCATGAAAAAAGCCAGTCTTTAAACTGGCTTTTTTCATGGGTAAAGGGTGACGTTCAGCGGAACCTTGATTGGGGGACGGTCTTGAGGTCACCGTCCAGGCTGGCGATATAGCCCGCCAGTGCCTTGAGTTCTGCGTTCGAATACTGCTTGGCGATGCCGCCCATCACGCCATTGCTGCGGCCCCATGTGGCTTGGTTTTCCACTTTGTAGGACTTGAGCGCCACGAACAAAAAGTCTTTGTGCTGACCTGCAATTTTGGGGTAGCTGGGGTCAATCGGCTTGGAAAAGTTGTCTCCGTGGCAAGACACGCAAGCGCCTTTTTGCAGCAATGCAGAGACTTTCGCGTCGGGGGCTGAAGGTGTCTTGCTTACCGGCTCGGTCTTGCCATGCTGCTCGTAATAAGCAGCCATGTCGGCAATGTCTTGCTCGCTCAGGCTGGTGGCGATGCCGCGCATGGTGGGGTGCTTTCGCTCACCTTTTTGGTAAGCGTTCAAAGAAGAAACGATGTATTTGGCGTTTTGACCTGAAATCATCGGCACGCGATAGACCTCGGGGAAACTGGCTTGGTAGCCTTTGATGCCGTGGCAGCCGATGCACATGGCGATTTTCTGTTCTGCGGCTTTGGCATCCCCCTTGATCTCTTGGGCGTGGGCAGAAAAAGCGGTCACAGAAGCGACAGCCAAGGCAAACATCGAGGTCAGGAACTGGTTCATTTTGCTTACACAATACAAGAGACTGATAAAAATCAAGCTCTGATTATATCGGGCTGGCCCTCATAATCCCAGCAAGACCCATCCTGTTTTTGAGAACTGACCATCATGAAATTCCAAGGTACCGCAAACTACGTCGCCACCCCAGACCTGATGCTCGCGGTGAACGCGGCCAACACGCTCTCGCGGCCCCTGCTGGTCAAGGGCGAGCCGGGCACGGGCAAGACCATGCTGGCCGAGGAAGTGGCGCAGGCTTTGGGCTTGCCCTTGCTGCAATGGCACATCAAATCGACCACCAAGGCCCAGCAAGGCCTGTACGAGTACGACGCGGTCAGCCGCTTGCGTGACAGCCAGTTGGGCGATGAAAAAGTCAAAGACATCGAAAACTACATCATCCAAGGCGTGCTCTGGCAGGCCTTCACCTCAGAGACCCCTGTGGCCATCTTGATCGACGAGATCGACAAGGCCGATATCGAGTTCCCCAACGACTTGCTGCGGGAAATCGACCGCATGGAGTTTTATTGCTACGAAACCCGCCAACTGATCAAAGCCAAAACCCGCCCGCTGGTGTTCATCACCTCGAACAACGAAAAAGAGCTGCCCGATGCCTTTTTGCGCCGTTGCTTCTTCCACTACATCAAGTTCCCCGAAGCCGAGACCATGCGCCAGATTGTGGATGTGCACTTTCCGACGCTCAAAAAAGACCTGCTGGCCTCGGCCCTCAAGACCTTTTACGACGTGCGCGGCCTGCCCGGCTTGAAGAAAAAACCCTCCACCAGCGAACTGCTGGACTGGCTCAAACTGCTGGTGGCGGAAGACATTCCGCTCGAAGCCCTGCAAAGCGCCGACCAAAAAGTGTCGGTGCCGCCCATGGTGGGCGCGTTGCTCAAAAACGAGCAAGATGTGACGCTGTTTGAAAAACTGGTGTTCATGAACCAGCGCAACCGCTGACCAAGACGCCATGAGCACCCCCAACCCTCTGATAGAAGGCATTTCGGACGCTGTAGGCTTTGTCGGCGGCGCCCTGGCAGGCTATTGGGCTGGGAAGTTGCTTGGCCTGAATATTTTCAGCGCCGGTTATGACTACGCCAGCATTGGGGGCATTTTGTTGGTGGGCTTGGGCGGCGGCGGGGGCTTGCACTTGGCGCGGTTTTGGCGCGCCAAACAAAAAGCCAAAGACGCCGACACCGATCCATCATGACATCCTGGATCGTACCCACCACGCTCGCGGGCCAACATGTGCAGCTCGTGCCTTTGTCGCACGCGCACCATGCTGACTTGGCCCAAGCCGTGCAAGATGGCCAGCTGTGGCAGCTTTGGTACACCGCAATCCCAAAGCCCGAAGGCATGGCCGACGAAATCCAACGGCGTTTGGACCTGCAAGACAAGGGCAGCATGTGCCCCTTTGCCGTGATCGAGCCAGCCACCGGCCGCGCTGTGGGCATGACCACTTACATGAACATCGACGCGGCCAACCGCCGGCTTGAAATTGGTGCCACCTGGTACCGCCAAAGTGTGCAGCGCAGCCCCTTGAACAGCCAGGCTAAACGCCTGCTGCTGGGCCACGCCTTTGAGCACCTGAAGTGCATTGCGGTTGAATTTCGCACGCATTTTTTCAACCAACAAAGCCGCCGCGCGATCGAACGCTTGGGCGCCAAGCTGGATGGCATTTTGCGCAGCCACCAGATCAACCCCCATCCTTTGGCGGCAGGGAGCTTGCGCGACACCTGCGTCTACAGCATCCTTGCCGCTGAATGGCCCAGCGTCAAAGCGCACCTGGACCACCAACTGAGCCGTTCCAAAGACTGAGAGCCCCTCATGCTGATCGATTTTTTCTACACCCTGCGCGCGGCCAAACTGCCGGTGTCTGTGCGCGAATACCTCACGCTCCTAGAAGCCTTGCAAGCCAACGTGGTGGGCCCGGCCTCTGACGCCTGCAGCATCGACGATTTTTACCATCTGGCCCGCACCGTGATGGTGAAAGACGAAAAGCACTTTGACAAGTTCGACAAAGCGTTTGGCGCCTACTTCAAAGGCGTGGAGATGCTGACCGACTTCACCAAAGAAGTGCCACTCGACTGGCTGGAAAAGATTTTGCAAAAGGAGCTGACCCCTTACCAAAAAGCGGCCATTGAGAAAATGGGCTGGGACGAGTTGATGGACACGCTGAAAAAGCGCTTGGAAGAACAAAAAGAACGCCATGAAGGCGGCAACAAATGGATTGGCACCGGTGGCACCTCGCCCTTTGGCAATGGCGGCTACAACCCCCAAGGCATACGAATCGGTGGCAAGGGCGGCAACAAAAGCGCTGTCAAAGTCTGGGAGCAACGTGCCTACAAAGACTATGACGACCAACAGGAATTGGGCACGCGCAACATCAAGGTGGCGCTGCGCCGTCTGCGCCGGTTTGCCCGCGAAGGCTCACACGACGAATTGGACCTGGACGGCACCATTCAACACACCGCAGCAAATGCCGGCTTTTTGGATATCCGCATGCGCCCGGAGCGTCACAACAACGTGAAAGTGCTGCTGCTCATGGACGTGGGCGGTACCATGGACGAACACATCGCACGGGTTGAAGAAATGTTTTCTGCCGTCAAGGCCGAGTTCAAGCACCTGGATTTTTATTATTTCCACAACTGCGTTTATGACTTCATGTGGAAAAACAACAAGCGCCGCTACGCCGAGAAGTTCCCCACCTGGGACATCTTGCGCAAATACAACAAGGACTACAAACTGATCTTCATTGGCGACGCCACCATGAGCCCCTATGAAATTTTGCAAAAAGGCGGCAGCGTCGAATACAACAACGAAGAAGCGGGTGCCGAATGGTTGCAGCGCCTGACCCACACATTTCCCAAATTCGCCTGGATCAACCCCGAACCCCAAGGCGTCTGGCAATACCGCCAGAGCATCGCCATCGTCCAGCAACTCATGAGCCAACGCATGTTTCCCCTGACCCTCAAGGGGCTGGAAGATGCCATGCGCATGCTCACCAAGTAGGCCCGCCTGGGCCACCCTGAACGGCGCACAGCGCCCTGTAAAATGCCCGCACCGCCACCGTAGTTCAATGGACAGAACTCTCCCCTCCTAAGGGAGTGATACAGGTTCGATTCCTGTCGGGGGCACCAAAAGCAAATCCGCACACGTTCAACACGGTGCGGATTTTTTGTTTGGGTTTGGCACTCCCAGCCGCCAAGCCTTGGGGCATGGGATCAAATTCGCCGCCAATGCCAAGCGAGGCGGTGAAAGCTCACTTGGTACAGCCGAAGTTCACCGGAAATTCATTGTCTTGTGGTGAAAATTGCTGCCCTTTAAGCCCTGTTTGGTGGCTCAAGCTAAGCCTAAGTGCCAGGGCTCAGCTTGAAAAACGGTCAGGCTTTTTTGGCGTAAGCGCTGCACCAGGCTTTGGCGGAGACTTGCTTGCCTGCAAACAGGGGGCAGCCACCGGCAGCCGCACCGGCTTTGGCTTGGAACAAAGCGCAATTGGCGCAGTTTTGCCCGGCGGCGTATCGGGGTTGTTTGGCTTTGTCCACCTTGGTGGCATCGGCTTTGTAGCTCAGGGCTGCAGCCTGTGGGTCGGTCTCGACCACCATGGCTTGGGCTTGGGCAGAGGCCGCAACAGCCAGGGCACCAGAAGCGGTGGCCACTTGCATGAGGAAAACACGGCGATTAGACAAGGACATGGTTGACTTTCTTACAGGTTAAAAAACGGTTTAAAAACGGTCGATGGGCAAACCACAGGCCATGGACACAGCACCCGCTGAACCCCCGTTGGAGTCGTGATGGTAGCCCATCTGTTGCATGTAGTTGCAGGCCATGCCGGAGCGCCCGCCGGAGGCGCAGCACAAAATCACAACGGTTGCTTTGTCCGGCACTTGCTGGGCGATGGTTTCGGCAAAATTATCCAGCGGAATGTTGACCGAGCTGCGTACGTGGCCATTGGCGTATTCGCCAGGCGAGCGCACATCGATGATCAGCGGCTGGGTGGAGGGTGTTGGTGTCATGGTCGGCTGGTGGTGCTGGCTGTGGATGGTTTATTTCTCGAGTCGGACAATCCCCAAAGCCTTGAGCACATATTTTTCGTACACCGGCTCAGAGGTGCCACTCTTCATTTTGAGCAAGAAATACTTCTCAAAAGCGATCTTGGCCAAATGCACCCATTTGCCTTTTTTGAACCAATTGACGTTGCGCGGCGGCATCTGGGGCAGGGCCACAAATGCGGCTCCGGTGTCGCCCATGTCGGCCAAACAAATGGCGTTCCATGTGCCTTTGGCCGTGGCGGGCTGGCCTTTCAGTTCAGCGGCGATGTTGTGTGCAATGGCGGTGACCATGGTCTCAATCATATAGCCGGTTTTGGGGGCACCCGTGGGGACCGGTGTGACCTCGACTGGCGGAATCGCGACACACACGCCAGCTGAAAAGATATTTTGGTACTTTTTGCTGCGCTGGAACTCATCGATCAACACAAAGCCGCGGGGGTTGCACAACTCGGGCACAGCCGCCACCGCATCAATGCCCTTGAAGGCGGGCAGCATCATGGCCATCTTGAATGGGACTTGGTGTTCTTTGTGGACATGGCCCAAGTTGTCCAACTCGGTCACATGCATTTTGCCTTCTTCCACTTTCGTGGTTTTGGCGTTGGTGATCCACTGGATGTCGTTGTTGCGGAATTCGCTTTCCAGCATGGATTTGCTGTCCCCCACGCCGCCCAAACCCAGGTGGCCGATATAGGGTTCACTGGTCACGTAAGTGATGGGCACTTTGTGGCGCATCTTGCGTCGGCGCAAGTCGGTGGCCAAGATGAAGGCAAACTCGTAAGCCGGGCCGAAACAACTGGCAAAAGGCATCGCGCCAATGACCACGGGACCTGGGTTTTGCAAGAATTTTTCGTAGTCTTTCCAAAAGGCCTCGGCGTGGTCCACCGTGCAGACCGAATGGGTGTGGCCGCCATGAGGGCCTGCACCGGGGACTTCGTCAAAGCTCAATTTTGGGCCGGTGGTGATGACCAGGTATGTTCGCGCCGATTGAATATTGACCCACCCATGGGGCACGTTGTTGCTTGCCCGACACACCAACGAATCACGCGCCGCCGACTCGTGGGTTGCTGTGGCCCACACAGCACTCTTGATCGTGATTTGGAATGGTTCCAAGTGTTGTGCAGCACACGGACCAAAGTCGTTTGCGCTGCCTACGATGGCCTTGTCTTGAAGCGGCAATCGGCAATCGGCAATCGGCAATGGTGCAGCTTCAAGAGAGTGGTCAAGCCCTGGCTTGGCCTGTTCAACTGTTTGACGATGGACATTCACCATGCTTCATAAAACTTCTTGGGCCGCATTGGCCACATCCTTGTTAATTTTGGCCGCCTCAGGCTGCGCCGTTTCCCGTGGTCAAGAGTCTGTTGGAGCCTATGTCGACGATGCAGGCATCACCACCTTGGTCAAGGCACGCTTTTTTGAAGACAAAGATGTTGCCGGTTCTTCCATCAGCGTGGAAACCCTCAAAGGCACCGTGATGTTGTCTGGGTTTGCCAAAAATGCCACTGAACGCAGCAAGGCAGAAACCATTGCACGCGGCGTGCGTGGCGTGACTTCGGTTCGCAACGAGGTGCTTGTTCGTCCTTGAGCTTGTGCTTCAGGCGCTGAGGCTTGAAAAAAGACCCTGGGCCCTGCCAAGGTCCTAAGTCTCAGCATGCGGTCAAAAGGCGTTGCTGTCGGTTTGCAGCTTCACACAGCAGCTGGCCTTGGGGATGCCATCACGCACCCAGGCAAGGGTTTCAAGGCACGCAGACTGACATGGAACAACAAGCCGTCAAATGGGTTGGGAGAACACGGTTTCAAAATGGTCCGTGGGGCAGCCCCCATCAACGACCCCAAGCGCACGGTCATTTGGCTGCGAGAACAGGCCCTGTGGCCGCCATGCGAAAACCTACACCGGCTTGGCCGCAGCGGGTTTCAAAGCGCGTTCAAGGGGATTTTGAGGTAGGCCACACCATTGGCCTCGGCAGGCGGCCACTCCCCAGCCCGGATGTTGATTTGCACCGCAGGCAGGATCAGCACCGGCATGGCCAGGCCCGCGTCACGTTGGGTGCGCAGCGCGACGAAATCCGCTTCGCTGATGCCGTCATGCAAATGGATGTTGGCAGCGCGTTGCTCTGCCACCGTGGTCTCAAAGCGCACAGGCCGGCCATTGGGCGGGTAATCGTGGCACATGAACAAGCGCGTTTGGGGCGGAAAACTCAGTATTTTGCGCGCCGAAGCGTACAAATTTTGGGCATTGCCTCCGGGAAAGTCACAGCGTGCCGAGCCCACATCGGGCATGAACAGGGTGTCACCCACAAACACGGCATTGCCCACTTGGTAGGCCATGCAGGCCGGTGTGTGGCCAGGCACCGACAAAGCTTGCAAGCGCAAACGGCCCACCGACAGGCACTCCCCCTCTTGCAACAAATGGTCAAACTGGCGACCGTCCACGGCAAAAACGGCCTCGAGGTTGAAGATGTCCTTGAACACCTGCTGCACGGCGGTGATGTGGGCACCAATGGCGGTTTTTCCGCCCAATTGGGATTTCAGGTAAGGGGCCGCACTCAAGTGGTCGGCATGGGCATGGGTTTCCAAAATCCACGCAAGCTGCAGATCTTGGCTGCGCACAAAGGCGATCACCTGGTCGGCCGAGGTGGTGCGGGTGCGGCCCGATTTGGGGTCATAGTCCAAAACCGAATCGATGATGGCGCAGGCCGAACCCGCTTGTTCATAGACCACATAGGTGATGGTCCAAGTGTCGGGATCAAAAAAGCCTTTGACCTGGGGGTTGACCGCGGCCGGTGGTGCGTCTTGCATGAATGTGCCTTTGGGAATGCGCGCAGCGCTTGCTGCAAGCCTCCAATATATAAGAAAACACGGATGGAACTGCCCAAAAGGCACAAGAGCCAAGACGCTTGTGAGGGCATCTCAAGCTTGGCAAGACCTGCATGCGCGCATGTCCGTGCTCACGATGGCCAGTGCCACATGAGGATTGGGCTTTTAAAACGCGGATGGATAATCAATGACAGTTGAACGGCTTTGGGTTGGATGCTTGTTTAGGCAGTTGGGGCGGTTGGCGTCGCAGAAAGCGGCACTGGCAACGCCTTTGGGCCAATGCCAAAGCGCTTGGTCAAACCGCTTGGCTAAAACGCTCAACCAAAGGGCTTCACTAAAGCACATGGCGGCGCGATTGCTGCTGCAGTGCGGCCGCGCCTTGAGCCTGGGCCTAAACCGGCAGGCTCAGAATAAAAAACAGCAGCATGATTGCGAGAAGAAACAGCAGACGCAAAAAACACCTCAAGAAAGAAAAGAGCCGTTTTTGGGCTCGCCCTGATCGGTTCAAGCCCTTTTTTGAACACCGCCTTGAATTGAAATCGGTCAGCTTTGTGTTCGAAAATTTATCTTATCGATAAAATTGTATAAATTGTATAAATTGTATAAATTGTAAAATATTATCTTTTCGCTGATATTCCATGGATATGATTTGCTGCACAACCTCAATTGGGAATGTCCGCGCTGAAATTGGCGGTACAAACTTTCTCGGTAGAAAATCTCATTTTTCGGTGCACCAGCCATCTGTGGTCTAAACAACCATCCAGCGAAAAAGCAGAACAAACCATGACAGCCAAAGGCCATGTTTTTTTAGTGGACGATGACCATGACATTCGCTTGTCCATCACCGATGTGTTGCGGCATCTTGGCTATGGCGTCAGCGACTTTGCCAGTGCAGCTTCTTTTTTGCAGCAGGCCCAACGCTACTCGCCCGCTGTCTTGGTTTTAGACATGCGAATGCCACTCATGACGGGCTTGGATTTGCAAAAAGCATTGCTGGAAAAAGACTGGTCCATGCCCATCATTTACATGAGTGGAGACAGCCAGAATCAAGAAATCATCGATGCCATGAAGTTTGGCGCGATCGATTTCTTGTGGAAGCCAATTGCCCATACCCAATTGGTTCAAGCCATTGACAAGGGTTTGAAATTGGATGTGCAGCGCCATGCGGACCAGCAGCGCTTGAAGCACTTGGCCAGCCTGTACCAAAGCTTGAGTTCAAAAGAACAAGACATGTTTGCCTTGATGCTTTTGGGCCATGGCAACAAAGACATTGCTGCGGCCAAAAGTGTGATGGCCGACACGGTGAAAAAGCACCGCGCCCAGATTTATGAGAAGTTGCAGGTTCACTCCTTGGCTCAGTTGCTTGCATTTTGCAAAGACTTCACACCCACCCAGCACAAGGATCAAAATGAACCTCAGACTCAAAAGTAATGCAACGCGTGGCGATGCCATGCATGGGGCACGCAACAACGGCCAACAGCCTGCAGGTTCATCAGCGCCATGCCCGCCTTGGTCAGCTTGAAGCCGAAGTTCTCAACCATGTGCAGATCCGCCAAAAACAGTGTTTTTAAACTGAATGCTTTTTTGGGGGACTTTAAACCTAAACCCGGCAGTTGGCCGCTTGCTTGCGCTTTAAACACTT